>JAAYUG010000001.1 GCA_012517825.1 Bacteroidales bacterium
AATCCCCGCGGCTCCACAAGCAAAGCATGCCGCGAAAGCGGCTTTTTCTGTTTTACGACTTACGCTCCATGCCCCGCATGAGAGCGGAAGAAGGAAAACAAAAATAATTTTATTTTACCTTACTTTTTTTAGCCTTGTGTAAGTTTTACACAAAGAAATATGCCTTATTGTTACGAATACCCCCGGCCTGCCGTAAGTTCCGATTGCGTGATTTTTGCTTTTGACGGGAAGCAACTGAATGTCCTTCTCATTGAAAGGAAAAATGATCCTTTTAAAGGGTACTGGGCCTTCCCCGGAGGATTCCTGGAAATGGATGAAACCTCGGAACAATGTGCCAGGCGTGAACTGGAAGAAGAAACAGGCATAAAGGATGCCTGCCTTGAACAGTTATATGCTTTTTCTGGACTCAACCGCGATCCACGCGGAAGAGTTGTTTCGGTGGCCTACATTGCGCTGGTAAGGCAGTCCCGCACGCAACCCGTAGCAGGAGACGATGCCAGGCAGGCAATATGGTTTCCGGTAACCCATCTTCCCCAACTTGCTTTCGACCATGAACTTATTTTCCGTACCGCCATGCAAAGGCTCAGGCAAAAAATCTGCTACCAGCCCATAGGGTATGAGCTGCTCGAAGAAAAATTCACCCTTCCGGAACTGGTAAGGCTCTATGAATCGGTTATGGGTCAACGCATTGACCGCCGGAACTTTTATCGCAAAATGCTCCGTACCGGACTCCTGATACCCCTGGAAGAAAAAACCAGCGGAGTACCACATAAGCGGGCACGTTACTTTCAGTTTGATCATTCCCGTTTTGAGATGCTGAAGCAGAAGGGTTGCTATCCTGAAGCCTTTGCTTTTTCAGAAACTCTTGCCGCAAAACCAAAATCATGAACATTCCAATGGTTTTACCTGTCTTCTTAATTAATGCTGAATTTGAACAGAAAAACAACAGCCATGATACGTCAACGAAATGCTTTGCTGCTGATCGACATGCAGTATGATTTCTGTCATCCTGACGGCACTCTCTATGTTCCGGGCGCTGAAAATGACGTTGTGAGAACGGCCGGTTTCATCAGGAATAACAAGAATGTGATGGAAAGGATTATTCTCACCATGGACTTTCATCAGGTAACGGACATTTCCCATCCCGTTTTCTGGGCAGACAGGGAGGGCAGGCATCCCGAACCCTTCACACAGATTTCATGGCAGGACATTGCAGAAGGAAAATGGAGGGCATTGTTTTTTCAGGATGCAGCGCATGCGTATGTAAAAAAACTGGAACAACAGGGTGAATACATGCATACCATCTGGCCCGAGCATTGCATTATGGGAAGCCGGGGTGCGGCCATTGCGGATGAGGTTATGGATGCCGTGCGTGAATGGGCCGGTGAAGGAAGATTCTTCCGGGTCGTAATCAAAGGGACCAATCCCCTCACGGAACACTTTGGAGCCATCCGTGCCAATATTCCTGTTGAGGATGATGAAGACACCAGGGTGAATTACCAACTTCTTAAGGAACTTGAGATGTATGACAACATTTACCTTGCCGGAGAAGCCAAAAGCCATTGTGTGGCCAATACGATCAAACAGCTGGGTGATTTTCCCCATCTGCTAAAAAAGACTATATTGCTGGAAGATTGCACATCCTCCGTTCCCGGATTTGAGAATATTGCCAGCACAATTTATGAAAAGGCTTTTGCCTCCGGCATGAGAAGAAGCGATTCCCAAACCCCCGTTATGGCTTAAAAAAGCAACCACTATGATTATTCATTATTTTACCGATAATGACCTGTACAAGTTCACTACAATGAACGCCATTCAGAAGCTTTATCCTGAAGCTCTTGCACGGTACAGGTTTATTAACCGGGGCGAAACGCCTTTTCCTGAGGGATTTGACAGGAAACTGACAGCAGAGGTTAATCATATGGCATCTGTTTTTCTCAGCAGGGAAGAAGAAGAATTTATGCGCCGCCGATGTTACTATCTTGACCCCGTTTTTTTTGATCTGCTGAAAGGATACCGCTATAATCCGGAAGAAGTTACCATCAGACAGGAAGGAGGCAATCTGGAGGTTGAGATTGAAGGTCCCTGGTACCGTACGGTATTGTGGGAGGTTCCTCTGCTGGCCATGATTTCGGAACTTTACTATACGATGAGGGGGAAACACCCCGAAGGTATTGAAGAAAAGGCCAGGGTAAAAGCAGAAGAGCTGAAAAAACTGGAGGCTGATTTTTCAGAATTTGGCACACGGCGGAGGTTTTCATTTGAAGTTCAGGACAGGGTGCTTCAGACGCTTATCGCTCATGCCGGCCGATATTTTCTTGGTACCAGCAATGTGTATTTTGCCATGAAGCACAATCTGACCCCTATGGGAACCCATCCGCATGAATGGTTCATGTACCATGCCGCCCATTTTGGATACCGCATGGCCAATACCATAGCACTGGAGAAGTGGGTGGATGTGTACCAGGGTAGTCTGGGCATTGCCCTTTCCGACACTTTTACCAGTGAAGCCTTTTTCCGGAGCTTCACCCTGAAACATGCGAAGCTGTTTGATGGTGTGCGCTGGGACAGCGGCGATCCCATTGAATTCACCGAAAAAACCATCCGGTTTTATGAA
Source organism: Bacteroidales bacterium (assembly GCA_012517825.1). Lineage (NCBI taxonomy): Bacteria > Pseudomonadati > Bacteroidota > Bacteroidia > Bacteroidales > Bacteroidales bacterium. Next base: position 2,618 of record JAAYUG010000001.1, read on the forward strand.
CAAAACAGAATCGATCCCCGCTCAAAAACCATCGTTTACAGCGATGCACTCAACCTCGAAGAAGTCAGGCGAATAAAACAACACGTCAACGGACGTATTCATGATGCTTACGGTATCGGGACATTTTTAACCAATGATGTTGGAGTTTCCCCCTTGAATATTGTGATTAAAATGACAGCAGCCAAGCCCCATCCCCGCTTCGGATGGGTTAAAACCGTCAAGCTATCTGATGTACCCGGAAAGCACACCGGCGAAGAGGAGGATATTCAGCTTTGCCTTAAAATGCTGAACCTGTAAATCAATTTCAGAGAGGTTTCTGATAGATGCGGAACCGTTTATGTAAAATGCCGTTGACATGCTCATATTCGGCCCGCATGCGGGTATTATGCTCGAGAATAAGATGGCTATCGATAAACTCCATACCGGCCTTTTTAGCTGACTCGAGGGTCTTAATAGCCAGTATACTGTCAAGTCCTTTTCCCCTGTATGGTTCCTTGATTGCTCCCAGAAGGGTTGTAAGCATCCTGGTCCGTTTTGATTCCCTCAGGATATGGAAAATTCCAAACGGAAGAAGTCTTCCTCTTGCCTTCCTGATACCCTCACTCAGTTCGGGCATGGCCACAATAAAAGCCAGCACTTCGCCATCAGGGCTTGTAATAACTTTGATGAACCGCGGGTCGAGAACCGGAAGATACCTCCCTGCCAGCTCATACATTTCCTTTTCCTGCAGGGGAATAAACCCGTAAATATCGGCATAGGCTTCATTGATGAGCCTGAAGATCGGCACAATCCACGGTTTTAGTTCCTTTTTGGTAGTGAATTCATGGAGAACATATTGATTGTCCACCATAATCCGCTCATAAATCCTTGTGTAGAATTCAGGAATCTGCTCCGGAATGATCAGTTTATAAGATACCAGATCCACTTCCTTGGCATAACCAAGTTTTTCCATAAATTCCGGCATCCAGGGGAAATTATAATTGGTAGCAATTACAACCCGTTCGTTGAAACCTTCAATAAGAAACCCCTGGGGATCTTTATCGGAAAAAGCCAGAGGACCGACCAGCTTAACCATCCCCTTGTTTCGCGCCCAGTTTTCAATGTACTCGAGAAGTGCCCGGCAAACATTCAGATCTTTTTCGCAATCCAGAAAAGCAAAGCGCGCATTTCGTTCCTGGTGAAGCTCATTGTAACGGTTATTGATGATTCCCATGATTCTTCCGACCGGTTTTCCGTCTTTCCAGGCCAGAGCCAGAACGGTATCACAGTAGGAAAAAGACTTATTCTTTTTGGGGTTATAAAAAACCTTCTCATCCATGTATAAGGGATGCACCCAGTTCGGATGATTGGCGTGTATCTTTTCCGGCAAATAGATATACGTACGAAGTTCCTTCGCAGTTTTTACCTCACGGATTTCTAAACTCATCGGATTAAATTTTGGGCGAAAGATATACTTTTTTTATTTCCGTTATCCTCTCCTACCGGTTTCTGTTACGACGAGCAAACAGAACGATTCCGGCCGGACGCAGGGTTCGTATCCATTCACGGCTGCGTTCACTGAACAAACTGAGCAGGGAAGTAGTAAGCAGAATCATAAGAGGTGCCGTCAGAAGCCCGCCAACAATATCAATAAAATAATGGGCTTTAAGGTAAACAGCCGAGCAGGAAAGAAGCACCAGAATGCCGAGCATCCAGCGGAATAATGGTCTGGCATAGTGATAGGAGAGATAGCAAAGAATAACAGAAATTCCTACATGGGAGCTGGGGAAAGCACCTGTTGGCCGCTCGCCAACTGACTGAATGAACCGTAACAGTTTCTGAAAAGCCCCTCCCTCGGGAAGTCCGTTCAATGGTGCCGGAAACCAGAATTGCGGTCCCTGAACCGGTATAACAATGAATATCAAATAATAAAAGAAGAACGACTGAAGAACAATAAAAATACTGCGGTTAAAATATTCTCTGTTATAGCGGTAGATTGCCCAAAGCACACCAAAAATCATCAGGAAATAGGACATGTACGACAGGCTCATAAGTTCCTGAAACCATGTCCAGTGAAAAACTTCAGAAAATTTAATACTGGGTTGAAAACCAAAAATCAGGAAATCGGTTTTTTCAAACCACGTATCCAGGTAATTATGCCAGATATTGTTGTAAAAGTCTGTTTCTCCGTAAAGATATCCCAGGGTGGCCAAAGGGTAAAAGCTGCGCAGAAAATCGATAAACCGGTTATTGAACCTTACCTGCAGAATAATGAGCAGCATGAGTCCGCTGAAAATGGTTACCCTGGCTCCCAGATGTAACCAGGTTGCTCCCAGAGTTTTAAAATAGAATATGTTGAGCAGGCCGGTAGCAACAAGATAAATCAACAGGGCCCACTCAACAGGACGAAATCTGATTACCTGTGTTAATTCTCTGTTGGTTTCCATATCGTTAACAGGTAATTACAAAAACAATGCAAATATCGTTTTTTTTTCAAAACTCTGTTTTTTTATAGTCTAAATGATATCGTTAATAAAGGAAAAACTGACACAATTACCGTTCTGCCGGCAATAAATGCCAAAATGACAAAAAAGTAAATGCTCAGAAATTTAATAGGTGCTATGCACTACCCGACCGATATATAAGATTCTTATTGGGGATGTCGAAAAACGAAATTTTGAGACATTCTCAAAACAATTATTTTTGTATTTCCATTTTTCAAATCGATGGGTAAATATTCGGACAGGAACCGGACAATGATCTTTCTGTTAAGTATCTTCTCTGCCTGTTCTGTTTTGGCCGCTTCTCCGACCATTCAACAACCTGATTCAGTAACATTCAACAGCATTCTGGTTTCGGCCGATTATGCCAGTGACAATATCGTTTACGGAAATCTGAATACAACCGTTTCACAACCCTGTTTTTCTTCTGTATTCAGCTATGCGTCGCGCAGCGGCATGGAAGCAACTGCCGGATACAGCCTGATCGATAACTCGGACACATCGCTGAACAAAGCTACCCATCAGTATGATTTCACCCTCGGGTATCGTTTTAGTTTTCCGCTGGACCTTTACCTTTCCGGATCCTATACCCGCTTTTTCTATAGTAAAAATACCACAACCCTCCGTTCCACCTTTGATCACCAGATGGAACTTGATGCAGGCTACAGCGGAAAGTTTGCTGATGTAAGTGCCAGCGCCTTTTATCTCATCGGAAATACAGGAGAGTTTTTTCTATCCCTTCAGAATTCCTATAATTTTTCCATCGACAACTTCCCTTTTCGTAATGTCAGCACCGGATTCATGCCGGGCGTCTTCACCATCCTGAGTTCGCAGCAGTTTTATAATGAATACCTGCTGAACCAGTTTCTGCAGCATCCTGTTTACTATATGTACAGGTGGCGATTGATGGGGTATACAAAGGAGCAAATAAAAGCTATGTTGCTGGAAGAAAAGAAATTTACCTTCACATCGTTCATGGCTTCTGTCCCGGTTTGCTTCTCATGGAAAAATTTTATGCTGACGGGAGGAATTACTTTCCTTAAGCCCTTGAATCAACCTTCATTTATTAATGACAACTGGGTGGTGATGTACAACTTCAACCTGAGCTATATGCTCCTGTGGTAAGCTACCAATAGTGTTAACAGCATTTTGTTCCGGAATTCAGAATTTACAGAACTCATTCTGATACGTTTTCGCTTCTTTGTCTCCAAGTTCTGCTGCTTTTTTCAGGTCGGCACATGCTTCATTCACCATATCGGCATTCAGTTCAGCCACTGCCCGGTTGAAATAAAAATCGGG
>JAAYUG010000002.1 GCA_012517825.1 Bacteroidales bacterium
AAACCTCTTCCAGCCAGCAGCGGGACCTCACCCGCTTAAAAAAATCGTTCAGCAGCCGGCAAACGATTCTTTGACCGATGGCACCAGGCAGATAATCATCTTACCAGAGGCATAAAATACAAGAAGAGTGAAATGCAGGATTTGTCAAAGAACGATGTTACCGATATAAAGGTAGAAAGTATAGCGGATTTTTGCAAGCGGAAAGGAATGCTTGACGGAACCTTTCCAACTCCTTTGCGTCAGAGATTTCTTATTCAACTGGGTTAACCCCGCTGAAACGGAGTGGAAGCGGCCCTTGTGGCGGATGGCGCATCAGGAGAGCAAGCGAACTGATGCGCAGTGGGTAGGCCTTGCGCATTGGCATCCGGCTTAATCCCGCCGAAAACAAATTCCTGGATTTTCACCGCAGGAAATCGGAATATATGCAGTTTTCTTCAACACCTCCATTGTTGCAGAGGCTTTCGTTCCACCCATCATGGATGCCACCATGGACATTGGAATTCGAAACCTCCGGTTTCGTGCTGTTTGTTCAAAACATGAAAATGATCGAATGGTAAGAAGGTAATAAAAGCCCCGAAGGGGCGACATTATTGTAGGATCGGATGGTAAAAAGACAACCAGAGCCCTGAAGGGGCGATATTATTGCAGGTTCTTCGGACCGCTCAGAATCCCGCTGATAATGCGCTTCAGCTCCGAATAGGAATTAACCACCGGAAGATCAGGATAATCGGCCGTTACATTGGCCGGTGGCCGGTACAGAATCCCCGTTTCAGCCTGTTTCAGCATGGAAATGTCGTTGTACGAATCTCCTATGGCAATCACCTTATAATTAAGCGATTGCATTGCCTCTACCACCTTTCTTTTTCCGTCTTTCTGACGGAGGTTATAGTCTGTAATCATTCCTTCCCTGTTCACGGTAAGATGGTGGCAGAACAGAGTGGGCCGGCCCAGTTTTTCCATCAGCGGATCGGCAAATTCAACAAAAGTGTCGGAAACAACAATCAGCTGGGTTACCGACCGGAGCCAGTTGATGAATTCACGGGCTCCGGGAAGCGGTTCGATGGAGGAAATTACGTGCTGAATATCGTGCAGGTTGAGGTGGTACTGCTCGAGAATGCTCAGTCGCTTTTTCATCAGCGCGTCATAATCGCTTATGTCGCGTGTAGTGAGCTTCAATTCGTCAATTCCTGTCTTTTTGGATACATTCACCCACACTTCGGGAACAAAGACGCCTTCAAGGTCGGAACATACAATATACATCGCCGCTATTTTATTAGAAAAACATGTTCATCAGATACTTTTTAAAAGCACGGTAATCATTTTCAACCCGTTCGAACTGTTCTTCCTTTCCGAAAATGGTTTTCAGAGATTCGGGCAGGATGGGCAGGGTACCTGTTGCTTTTTTCACTTCGTCGGGGAATTTGCCGGGGTGAGCCGTTTCAACTACAACGATGGGGATATTTCTGCTATGGGTGCCGTTTTCACGGAGGTATTCCACAGCGCCTTTCCAGGCAACTGCCCCGTGGGGTTCCAGGACAATTCCTTTCTCTTTCCACACACCGGCCATTGTTTCCATAGTTTCTTCATCGGTAATGCTCACGCCATGAAAATCATTGCGCATCTTCTCCAGGTCGGGCTGCCGGAGGATGTTTCCTTTCTCGTCCATAATGCCTCCGTACAGAGCCACCAGGCGGGCCATATTGCTTGGATGCCCCACGTTCATGGCGCTGGATATGCACATGAGCGAAGGGGAGATAATCTGGTACACTCCGGTGCGGAGGTATTCGGGCACTTCTTTATTGGCATTGGTGGCTACAATGAAGCGGTGAACGGGCAGTCCGGTTTCGCGTGCCAGGACACCTCCCATCAGATTGCCGAAATTTCCGGATGGTACAGAGAAGATGACGGGGCTGTCGGGCCGGGAGCAAACGCGCGATCCGGCATAATAGTAATACACCGTTTGCGGCAGCAGCCGTCCGATGTTGATGGAATTGGCCGAGGAAAGAGGAATCCGGTCCAGTTCCGGATCCGTAAATGCCTGTTTTACGAGAGCCTGGCAATGGTCGAACTTGCCGTCGATTCCGGCAACATGTACATTGCCGTGCAGGGTGGTCATCTGCCGCCGCTGAACTTCGCTAACTTCTCCCAGAGGGTAAAGAACCACCACGTCAATATGTTCCAGTCCGAAAAAGGCGTTGGCCACGGCACTGCCGGTATCGCCCGAGGTGGCGGTAAGAATCACCATGTGCCTTTTTTCCTTTGCCATGAAATAATTCATCATTCGGGCCATCAGACGGGCGGCGAAGTCTTTAAACGAAGCCGTAGGGCCCTGGTCGAGGCGCAGAATAAACAGGTTGTCGCCGGCCGGTTCCACGGGGACATCAAAGGTATAGGCATCGCGGCACATGGATGTAAGATCGGCAAAGGGAATGGCGTCGCCGAGAAAAGCTGACAGCACGTGGGCGGCTATTTCATAATAGCCCATGCCGGGGAAGCGGGCCCTCAGCTTTTCCCCGATTGCCGGAAGGCGGTCGGGCATGTACAAACCTTTATCGGGAGCAAGTCCCCGAAGAAGGGCTTCTTCAAACGACACCTTAGGGGCTTTCAGGTTGGTGGAAAAATATTCTATCGCCCTGGTTCCTTTCTCTGCCATCATTTCCGCTTTCATCTCTTCATGCATATTCTAAGGTTTCAGATGCTGGCCACCCGGATAATGTCGGCAAAGACCCCGGCGGCCGTTACATCGGCGCCTGCTCCGTATCCTTTGATTACCATGGGAAATTCCCTGTACCGTTCCGTGGTGATCATGATGATGTTGTTGCTTCCGGCCAGTTCATAAGCAGGGTGTGACGAATCGACTTCCAGCAGGCCGACAGAGGCTTTTCCTTCATCCATAGTAGCAAAGAAGCGCCAGCGCTTGCCCTTTTCGGCCAGTTCCTTTCTTTGCTGTTCAAAACCGGCGTCATATTTTTTTACCGTATTCCAGAAGTCGTCGAGCGAACCTTCAAAGCAGTCGGCCGGCAGGAAGGGTTTGATTTCCACGTCTTTTTCCTCAAGGGGGTAACCGGCTTCGCGCGAAAGGATCAGGATTTTTCTTACCACATCTTTCCCGCTCAGGTCAATGCGCGGGTCGGGTTCAGAATATCCTTTTTCCTTTGCCCGCCTGATGGCTTCGCTCATGGGCACATCAGGGCCGATTTCGTTGAAGATGAAATTCAGCGTTCCCGACAAAACTGCCTGGAGTTTGAGAATCCTGTCGCCGCTCAGAATGAGGTCGTTCATGGTGTTGATAACAGGAAGCCCTGCGCCTACATTGGTTTCGAAGAAAAACCGCACATTGCGGGCCTGCGCGCGGGTTTTCAGCTCCCTGTACTGCTCATATGGCCCTGAACAAGCAATCTTGTTGGCGGCTACCACTGAAATGAAGGCGTCAAACAACTGCGGGTAAACGGAGGCCACCTCGCTGCTTCCCGTGCAATCAATAAAAACGGAGTTCCGCAGGTTCAGCCTTACCATGGATTTGCAAAATTCATGGATATCCGACCGTTCTCCCAGGTTATCGAGAATATAGTCAACCTGGCCCGGGTGCAGTCCTTTTTTGTCAATCACCATCTTGCGCGAGTTGGCAACTCCTACCAGGTTCAGTTTGAGACGGTGCGAGGCCATCAGTTTTTCCTGCTGTACAGATAGCTGGCGGAGGAGGCTTTTACCAACCACTCCTGTGCCGGCAAGGAAGAGGTTGAGTTCCTTGTAGGTTGACAGGAAGAAGCCTTCATGGATGACGTTAAGAGCCTTTTTCAGGCTGCTGTTTTTGATGACCACCGAAATGTTCAGTTCGCTGGAACCCTGGGCGGTGGCGACAACGTTAATACCATTGCGTCCCAGGGCACGGAACAGGGTGGCCGAAATGCCCGGGGTATTTTTCATCTTTTCGCCCACAATGGCAATGACAGACATGTCGCTTTCAACGGTAACCTTCAGTTCGCCGTTCTGGGTCATTTCCCTGTGAAATTCTGCCTTGATGGCTTTTTCCGCCTTGCGCGAATCGGCCGGCATCACGGCAAAGGAAATGGAATACTCTGACGAAGCCTGGGTAATGAGGATTACGTTCACTCTGGCTTCGGCCAGTGCCTTGAAAAGGCGCATTGAGGTTCCGCTCACACCCACCATGGCCGTTCCCTGCAGGGTGATCAGGTCTACGTGGTCAATGGATGAAATGCCCTTAATGGGGGAACGTGTCGGGCCGTTGGGCTCACTGCTGATCAGTGTGCCTTTGGCTTCGGGGTTGAAAGTATTTTTTACGTAAACAGGTATATTCTTCTTGTAAACAGGGCGGAGGGTAGGAGTATAGATCACTTTGGCCCCGAAATGGGAAAGTTCGATGGCTTCGGCGTAGGTAAGATGCTCAATGGCATAGGCTTTTTCAACCTTCCGCGGGTCGGCCGTCATAAAGCCATCCACGTCGGTCCATATTTCCAGGGCTTCTGCATCCAGGGCGGCGGCAATGATGGCGGCGGTGTAATCCGACCCGCCCCTTCCGAGCGTGGTGGTTTCGTTAAGCCTTGTACTGCCGATGAAGCCCGGAACGATGGCAAATTTTTTCAGCCCGTGAAACTCCGTTTTCAGCAAGGAGTTGGTGAGGTCAAAATCAACCGCGGCATTTCCGAACTGGTCGTCGGTTTTGATGGCATAGCGGATGTCGGTAAAAACAGCTCCCTGTACAATCTGGGAAATAATGAAAGCAGAGAGCAGTTCCCCGAAGCTCAGGATATGGTCAAGGGTTCTTTTGCTCAGTTCCTGAAGCAGGAAGACCCCTTCGAGGAGGGAAGCCAGTTCGCTGAACATCTGTTCCACCGCCTGAACCGTTGCTTCTGTTTTCTCGTCAGCTACCAGGTAATGGATAACGTCCAGATGGCGTTTTTTCACAAGCTGAAGTTCGCTGCGGAAATCTTCCTTTCGTCTGGCGGCCATTTCACCCAGTTGCATCAGCTCATCGGTAACTCCGCGGAATGCAGAAACAACAACAATACAGGGCTCTTTCCGGAGTTCAATGATTTTTTTAACTCCCCGGATGCGCTCGGGAGAGCCTACCGACGATCCGCCAAACTTGAGAACTTTCATTTTCCGATAAACTAAATTCTGTCCTGAACCGGGCATCGGAAGAAGTTGTGTCACCGGGCATGCAGTAAGGCATACGGGTTTTCCTTTACTGTAGTAACTTGATTTACAGAAAGAAAACCCTCTGATGAAATCAGAAAATCTCCGATAACCGGTTCAAAGCATACAAAAATATGCTTTATAACACATTTTTCAAAAGATTATGCCGTGATTTTCGTGGAAAGAAGGAGAAAATCAGCCAAGCACGGCACTTTCAACGGCAACGGAAGGTTCAATTTTTTTGATGAGGCCCTGGAGTACTTTGCCCGGTCCGGCTTCCACGAAGCGGGTTGCTCCGTCGGCCACCATGTTTTTGATGCTTTGGGTCCATTTGACGGGCGAGGTAAGCTGAGCCATAAGGTTTGCCCTGATGGTAACGGGATCGGAGGAGGGCATGGCATTGACGTTCTGGTAAACCGGGCATAGCGGTACGGAGAAATGGGTTTCGTTGATAGCCCTGGCGAGTTCTTCGCGGGCGGGTTCCATCAGGGGGGAGTGGAAGGCTCCGCCGACGGCCAGTTTGATGGCGCGTTTTGCCCCGGCGGCTGTAAGCTTCTCAATGGCTTTTTCGATTCCGTTGATGGTACCTGAAATAACAAGTTGTCCCGGACTGTTATAATTTGCCGGGACAACAATATCGTCAATGGATTTGCAGATATCTTCCACGGTTTTGTCATCCAGACCCAGGACAGCGGCCATGGTGGAAGGCTGAAGTTCGCAGGCTTTCTGCATAGCCTGTGCCCGCTTGGCAACCAGGGACAGGCCGTCTTCGAACGAAAGGGCGCCGCTGGCAACCAGAGCAGAAAACTCACCCAGGCTGTGCCCGGCTACCATGTCAGGATGAAACCGGTCGCCCATGCATTTGACCAGAATAACGGAATGCAAAAATATGGCTGGCTGGGTAACACGGGTTTGACGGAGGTCTTCTTCCGTGCCTCCAAACATGATGTCGGTGATGGCAAAACCCAGCAACAGATTTGCCTTTTCAAAAAGTTCCTTTGCCAGGGGCGAGGATTCATAAAGATCTTTCCCCATACCGGGAAATTGTGCCCCCTGTCCAGGAAATACATAAGCCGTCATAGTGGTAAATTTTGCGTCAAATGTATAAAAATATTCCGTCAATGGCATGTTATCTTACATGAACCCATACCATGCATGATGAATGGAACGAACTTACAGATTGCCGATTGGTATTCCGCAGAGGTATCAGGGATTAATCCCGGTGGATTCATTTTTTCGTCATACCTCCGGCCTGGCAAAAATTTGGGGTTGATCTGCCGTGTGTGCGACCGTTGTTACTTGGAATCCGAAACCTCTGTTTTTGCTCTTGTTTTCCTGAACCTGATTCTTTCCGGCCGCCGGAAAATTCTTTTCACCTGACTTGTAAGGCAAATTTATCCGGTAATAAGGAGGGCCGGTGCCTTCTGTCAGTGAAGATTCACCCCGATCATATGCATGAACTCGGCGCGGGTGGCCAGGTTATCAAGAAATTCACCCGAAAAGGCCGATGTTGTAGTGACGGAATTCTGCTTCTGAACACCGCGCATCACCATGCACAGGTGCTTGGCTTCAATTACTACGGCTACACCAAGCGGCTGAAGGGTTTCCTGAATGCAGTCGCGGATCTGCAGGGTAAGCCGTTCCTGAACCTGAAGCCTGCGGGCATAAGCATCCACAACCCGGGCAATTTTGCTCAATCCGGTGATATATTCATTGGGGATATAAGCAACATGCGCTCTTCCGAAAAAAGGAATCATATGGTGCTCGCACATCGAAAAAAGCTCAATGTCTTTTACAATTACCATTTCTTTGTACTCTTCCCTGAAACGCGCCGAAGCAAGCATCTTATGCGGATCGAGGTGGTAACCGTGCGTAAGGAACTGCATCGACTTGGCTACACGCAGGGGAGTTCTCCGAAGGCCTTCCCGGCAGGCATCTTCCCCTATAAGGGTAAGCACTTCGGTGTATATTTCAGACAGGCGTTTTGTTACCTCATCGTTGTAAACTTCCGTTTTAATGTACCCGGGTTCCTGGTCTTCGTCAACAAAATACTTTTTATCTTCCATAGGTAAACGATTATAGCGGTTTATTTTCCGAAATACTCAACATAATTGTTCTCGGTTTCGTGCAGGCGCACGGAATGCAGTTGTGCACCAAGCTGTTTCACCGGTTCCTCCAGTTCTTCCCAGATGGCAATAGCTATCTGCTCGGTCGAAGCCTGACGGTTTTTCATGAAGGGCACTTCCAGGTTCAGGTTTTTATGGTCTGCCGGTTCGATGATCCGCTCCCGGATAATGCGGCTAAGGTCTTTCAGGTTCACTGTATAGCCGGTTTCCGGATTGACTTCCCCCTTGATGGTAACGAACAGCTCGTAGTTATGCCCGTGCCAGTTAGGGTTGGAACACTTGCCAAAGACTTCGAAATTTTTTTCGTCCGACCACTCGGGCAAGTACAAACGGTGAGCAGCGTTGAACCGTTCACGCCGGGTAAGATATACTGTCATCTGCGTCAATAATTCATTTTGAAATGAAGCCAATATCAAAGGTATAGTTAATTTTGCGAATAAACAACGGAACAGGATGCCTGGTTCAGAACATGGACATAAAGGGATTTTAATTGCTGTACCCACTGTTCAGGAAGCCGGATCTTTTGCAGTAGCAGGGAGTATTCCGTTTTCAGGGGGGGCTGTTTCTCCCGGAAGGGTAGGGAAGAAGCAGGTGAATATATTGATTACGGGGGTTGGGATTCCCGATGCTCTCAACAACCTGGCCCTGGCAACGGAAAAGTCTTTTCTACCTCGCCTGGTGGTGCATGCAGGGATTGCCGGCAGTTACACCGGGGCTTATCCCCCCGGAAGCGTTGTTCTTATTGAGAAGGACTGTTTTGCTGATGTGGGGGTTTATCATAGCAACCGGATTCACAGTCTGTCGGAACGAAACCTGGCCGGCCGGAATGCATTTCTTTATTCAGACGGGTGGATTGAAATTCCCGGAGCCGCTGAATGGGCTGAAAAGCTCGGACTGCCCTGTGTGAAGGCACGTACGGTTGCCACGGCCTGTTCGCCATTGCTGAGGAATGACGAAAGATGTCCGGAGGCGGCCGTTGAAACAATGGAAGGGGCTTCTGTTGCTCTTTTCTGCCGCAGCCGCAATATACCTCTGATTCACATCCGTGCCGTTTCGAACTATGTAAACCAAACCGACAGCCGGTTGTGGGATTTCAGGTCTGCTTTTGCCGCTCTCCGGGAAACGGTTGCCGGAATTCTTGATTTAACAGGCGCACTATGAAAAAACTGCAGGTCCATTTTACTCCGTGCCCGAACGACACCTTTATGTTTTTTGCGCTGGTGCATGAAGTTCTTGACAGCGCCGGGCTGTCCTTTGCTGTGCATATGGCCGACATTGAAGAACTGAACCGGCAGGCTATTCAGGGAATACCTGATGTGACCAAAATCAGCATAGCGGCTTTTCCGGCCATTTCGGAAAACTATGAACTGCTTACCGCAGGAGCCGCCGTTGGTTTTGAAAACGGCCCGCTGGTTGTGAGCCGGAAAAAACTGTACCCCGATGAACTGCATGAAGCCTTGATAGCCATTCCCGGAGAAAATACCACGGCCAACCTGCTTCTGTCAATTTTGTTCCCTTCTGCCTGCAAGAAAAAAGTATTTCTTTTTTCTGAAATTGAGGAAGTTGTTCTCGACGGGGAAGCAGATGCCGGCCTGCTCATTCATGAAACCCGTTTTACTTACCAGGGGAAAGGCCTTAAACTGGTCTGCGATCTGGGAAAGGAATGGGTGACAGCGAAAGGAGTACCCGTACCTCTGGGCGGCATTGCCATAAGAAGAAGTCTGGATACAAGCGTCAGGCAAAAATTCAACCGGCTGCTGGAAGAAAGCATCAGAACAGCTATGAAATACCCGCGGGAACCTCTTGGCTACATGAAAAAACACGCACAGGAATTGCAGGAAGATGTGATTTACCGGCACGTTCACCTGTACGTGAATGCGTTTTCTGTGTCACTCGGAGAGGAAGGCAAAAAAGCCATTGAAACTTTGCTGGAAGAAGGATTCACGAAAGGGTTACTGCCCGAAGCCAAAAAACCCTTATTTTTGGACGTTTAACAACCGGAGCCGATGATTGTCATTACAGGAGCAGCAGGATTTATAGGAAGTGCCCTTGCGCATTACCTGAACGACGAGTTTTATAACGACCTTGTGCTGGTTGATGATTTCAGCCGGGCTGACAAAGGCAGAAACCTTGCGGGGTTGAAATATACTGCCCTGGTGCCGAGGGATGAATTCAGCCGGTGGCTTGATGCTAACCACAGGCTTGTTCAGTTTGTTTTTCATCTGGGGGCACGAACCGATACAGCCGAATTCAACAAAGATGTTTTTGACCGGCTGAACCTGAATTATTCGAAGATGGTATGGGCCAGTTGCGTGCAATACGGACTCCCGCTGGTATATGCTTCGTCGGCGGCAACGTACGGCATGGGGGAATATGGCTACCGCGACGATCATGCCATTGTCCCGCTTCTTAAGCCTTTGAATCCTTACGGCGAATCAAAAAACGAATTCGATAAATGGGTGCTCTCGCAAAAGGAAACGCCTTATTTCTGGGCCGGTTTTAAGTTTTTTAATGTTTACGGCCCCAACGAATATCACAAAGGCCGGATGGCTTCGGTAGTGTTCCATGCTTTCCGGCAGATAAGGGACACCGGAAAAATGAGACTCTTCCGGTCTCACAGAGAGGACATCAGGGACGGAGAACAGAAAAGAGACTTCGTTTACGTCAGAGACGTTGTCAGGGTTCTGTTCTATTTTATGCACCACCGGAAGGACTCTGGTATCTATAACCTCGGAACGGGGAATGCCCGCAGTTTCCTCGACCTTGCGCGGAATGTCTTCAGGGCCGTGGGAAAGGAAGAAGTCATCGAATTTATTGATACACCCGCTGATATCCGCGACAAATACCAGTATTTCACCGAAGCTGATATCTCCAAACTCCGGAAAGCCGGATATACGGATGCTTTTTTTTCTCTTGAGGAAGGAATTTTCGACTATATTACCCGGTTTCTGATGCCGGATAAATGTTACGGAGAGTAACTGCTTTCCGGTTAGTTTTGTGCCATCTTATTCAGTTCTTCCACAACGGCATCAATCTCTTCCTGTGTCAGCCCCTTTTCCAGGGCTGCCTCTTCAAGTGTGCCCCAGATAGGCTCACCGCATACAATACAGCGTATCCCCTTTTCGCTTAAAAACCTTACCGATGAGGGTATCCGTTGAATCAACTCCTCGATGGAAATGGTTTTGTCAATGGGTTTTTCCGTCTGGCTCATATTTTGCTGAAATGTTGTTTTTCCGATATGGAATTCCCGGTTGTGATGTGCTTGCCGACTTCAAATATAAAATAATTCCAAATTTTCATCTCCGTCGTACATCTTCAGGATACGAAAAATGAAGTTTTTGGTGCGGAGCTGATACCGGCGCATTCTCCTTTTTTGCAAAGGAACAAATGTAACAAAGTGCCCGATAAACCGTAAAAAGAAAGCAAGAAAGTCAGACGTTTCAGAGAGATTATTTCATATGCGATTAAACTTTTTCGTTTTTGATACATCCAAAGAGCAAAGAAATTTCAGCAACTATGTTTAACCAAAATTTTTCAGTTATGAAAACGAGAAATCTTTTTGCAGTTCTTTTTCTGGCCGGTGCATTCCTGGCAGGAATGACATCCTGTTCCAAAGACACCAAAGATGTAACCAGCACCGATGCCCTGTCTGTAGCACAGGATGATGCTCTGGCTGACAATCTGTTTGATGATGCCCTGGCTGAAACCGATGAAGTGAATCTGGAAGCCGATGCCAATGGTTTCAGCAATGATGCGCTGAAATCGGCCTATCTCACTGGTTCCAGAACAGTTGTGGTGGATAAGCCCGATACAGTGAATTTTCCCAAAAAAATAACGATTACTTACCAAAACTGGGTAGGACCAAACGGAAGGGAGAAGAATGGAACGATTTACATTACCGTGAACAAGCGCTGGATGCGTGCCGGATACGTTCGTACGGTAACTTTTGAAAACTTCAGTATCAACGGGTACAAAATTGAAGGTACGAAGACCATCAGTTATCTTGGATTGGTAGAAAGCAAGCCCACCATTACCGTTACACTCGAAAACGGCAAGGTTATTACTCCCGGCGGCAAGACCATTCAGCATCAGCGCCAGATAACCCGTACCTGGGAAAATGGATGGCAAACTCCGTTATGGATATGGGATGATGTGTGGTTTGTCACGGGTTCCGGAAGCGGGGTTGACAGGAACGGTTTTGCCTATACCTATACTATTAAGGAAGCGCTTCAGTTCCATGTAGGTTGTCCCTGGGCCAAGGCTGGGGTAATAGAAATTGTGATTGAAGGGAAGAAGACAATTACCATTGACTTTGGCGATGGAACCTGCGACCGGAAGTTT
>JAAYUG010000003.1 GCA_012517825.1 Bacteroidales bacterium
ATGGAACCATTTTACCCTGGAACTTTGGAACTCTGGAACCCTGGAACTCTGAAATACGTCGCCATTGTCCTTAATCCCCTACGGGGAAAAATTGGGTTTTGATCGACAAATCTATTGTCCTTCATCCCCTACGGGGAAAGAGCGTAAAGCACAGAGCGTAAAGCGTAAAGAAATGGCGTTCATCAGTTTATTCTCCGCTTAACGTTCTACCCGATTGTTTACTCTTCTGCACTGCAAAATCTCAAATCACAACTCAAAAATCCCCGGGAATTTCCTATTTCCTGTCCTTGATCACGCTATTAAAACCAGAACACGTTAATAGGAAATGGGAAATGGGAAATCGAAAATCCTTGGAACCCTGGAACTCTGAAACTCTGGAACTCTGAAACTCTGAAACTCTGAAACTCTGAAACTCTGGAACCCTGAAACTCTGGAACCCTGAAATACGTCGCCATTGTCCTTCATCCCCTAGCGGGAAATGGAAGGACTTTTGCCGTTCGCCATTCGCCGGGATGAAAGGGTTGACAAAGGGAAACCCGGATCCGATCTGATGCATGACATATAACATTGCGGCATTTAAAAACAATACCTACTTTTAAGGTATGAATAAGGTTTTTTCTTTCTTAGTGGTTTTGTTCATCTGTATGGTTTGCGCACCCCAGGTCTATTCCCAGAACAGGGAACACAGACCGAAGGTAGGACTTGTATTGAGCGGCGGAGGAGCAAAAGGCCTTGCGCATATTGGTGCCATCAAAGTACTGGAGGAAGCAGGAATCAAACCGGATTTTATTGCCGGAACCAGCATGGGTAGTATTGTCGGAGCCCTTTATGCCATAGGGTATTCTCCCGGGCAAATTGAAGCAATAGCCCGCAGTATCAACTGGAATGAGCTTCTGAATGACGAAGTATCCCGACGCAACATTTCCATAGAAGAAAAGGATGAAGACGGTAAATATGTTGCTCAGTTCCGGATAAGAAACGGAAAAGTTGTTTTACCCACAGGGCTGATCAACGGTTACAAAATTTCGCTGTTGTTTTCTACCCTAACCTGGTCAGTACATACCATCAGCGATTTCAACAAGTTTCCCATTCCCTTCCGGTGCATCGCCACCGATATTGAAACGATTGAACCGGTTGTGCTCACGGAGGGATTTTTACCGGATGCACTTAGGGCCAGCATGGCTATTCCCAGCGTTTTCACTCCGGTAGAACTTAACGGAAGGCTGCTTGTCGACGGCGGTGTGGTACGCAATCTTCCGGCACAGGATGTAAAAGAAATGGGGGCTGATATTATTATCGGCATTGATGTGACAGCCGATCTGAAGAAGAAAGATGAAATCAGTTCGGCATTTGAAATTCTGGACCAGGCGTCCACCTACCCGATAGCCATCAGCAATGCCCGGCAGAGGAAGCTTTGTGACATATTGATTTCTCCGGAAGTTAAAGACTATAACTCTTTCAGTTTTTCAGCCGCTGATACCCTCATCCGCCTTGGAGAAGCGGCTGCCAGGAAACAATGGGACAAACTGGTTCAGCTGGCCGACAGCCTCAGGAAATGGCCGGAAAAAAAGACAGCACAGGTCAATCCCCGGCAGTTTACTTCCCTTCTGGTGCGAAGTATCGATATCGAAGGACTGCAAAAAGTATCAAGCAATGTGGTTTACGGAAATCTGGGCTTTCAGGAGGGAGATTCGGTAACACTTCATATGCTGCGGCAAGGCATTGAGCGCATCTATGGCACACAATTCTTTCAGAATGTTACGTATAAAATTCTCCCTGATTCATCAGGCAACAGACTGGTGATCAAAGTAAAGGAGCAGGAATTCAATTTTGTTAAGTTTTCGTTCAACTACAATAATGATTTCAAAGCCGCAGTGCTGCTGAACGCAACATACCGGAATGTGCTGGGTGAAGGAAGCCGAATGCTGGGCGATCTCCGGCTTTCGGAAAATCCATCTGTTAAACTCCACTATACCATTCACACCAACTGGCGACCCAATATTGGTTTCTCGCAAATGTTTGTTTACAATATTTTTGACGCACCGTTCTACTCAACTAATGGCGAAAAAATAACCACTTTTAATTACCGGCATCTGTTTTCCGAAACTGAATTCCGCTCGGTATTTTCCAATTCGCTGCTGGCAGGAGCCGGTATAACAGTTCAGCAACAGGTAACTGACGCAAGGTACGACCCGTTTGATTCCCTGAACATACAGATCAGGTCATGGAAACTCACCGGAAGGATTCTGTATGACAACCTGGATGTATCTGTTTTCCCCAGGATGGGAGCCCGTTCCGAAATCAGGTTGGAACACTTTTTTGGTATTGACAGAAGTAAAGAGAACAACAGCTTATCATCGAAATTCTGGACAGCATCATTTTCATCTGAAAGGCTTGTATCGGTGTATCCGCAGTTCAGTTTTCTGGGCGGAATCTCAGCTGGAATCACCCAAAGCCAAACCATTGATCCTGTTCATTATTTTTACCTGGGAGGAGAAAATCCCTATGAACCTCGTATGTTCACCTTCCCTGGCATGCCTCTGATGGGAGCCTCCGGAGTAAATTTTCTTGCCCTGAAGTTTGGTATTCAGGCAGAACCATGGCGCGATGTATTCCTCTTTTTCCGCCTGGGAACAGCCGAATTGAAACCGCGGATTGATGAATTATGGAAGAA
>JAAYUG010000004.1 GCA_012517825.1 Bacteroidales bacterium
AAGGGAATTTCAGCACCACAGGAAGGTTTCTGGCAGGGAATAGTACGCGCCCAGATATAGCCTACTGGAATAGAACCGTCTGGTTCTTCCGGATAGAATTTTCCGATTTCTTTTTTGGCTTCTTCCAGCACCTGTTCACCCCAGCGTTTTACATCATCCAGCAGAGGATTAATAGTTCTTTTATTGGTCTGGGTCTGGCCAAGGTATGTATTTGTTTCTTCAATTTCTTTTGGTTTTCCATACTTCTGGGGGTATTCGAGGGTGCATTTCTGAATCAGCACCGCCACCGGGTTGTAATCGTTGCTGTAGGTTTCGCATCCGAGGCGGAGGGCTTCCAGGGGTATGGAACCACCCCCTCCGAAAGGGTCAAGCACCCTGGGCGGCACCCCGCCGTTGGCTTCCAGAATCTCCTTGCGGGCCTTTTCAATCATGGAAGGGTTTAGCGAGTTTTCCCACCTGGAGAAATCAATAATAAACTGCCGTTTTTTATTCCACTCATCAATGTTTTCAGGTGCTTTGATAAGGGCTGCATAGTTGGTAACCCGCGAAGAGGCGAGCGGCCGCCTCGCCCACCAGATGTGCAAGGTCGAAATATGTCCGTGGCGGATATTTTTTTCCTTGGCCGATTCAACACTTACTTCCTTAACAGGGAAAGATTCTTCGATAAACCGTTTGTCGTTCATGCCTTGATTCCTTTGCTGAAAATTTCGTTGTCGTTGACAAGATAGCGGACGATTTCCACTTTTTCCTCGGCCCTCAGCGTTTCGGCAGGGTTGGGGATAATGTGGAGTTCCGGGCTTGTAGCAGTATTAAATACCACATAGAGGTAATACTCGTTTCCAAAGCGCTGAGCTTTGAACCATTCGTTCTGAGTAAGGGCGACGGCTCCCGAGCGGGCACGTGCTTTTACTTCGATATAGCGTACTGTGCCGGTAATAGGGTCCTTTGAGCGGATATCAAATCCGAGGTTTTGGGCTGAAACATCCTCCGGTATCCGGCCCTGTTTCTGTTCGTATTCCATGGCTACCCGCATTCCTTCTGCTTCCACCTGAGCATCACTTACCATTTCCGTTTCTTTTCCATGCCATGGCCTCACCTGAATTATACCCAGAAACTTAGGTGCACTCATGGTGAGGCTTTGCTCTTTCTCTATTAGATTCTTTAATTCCCCAAGGGCTTTTTCATATTCTGCTTTACGTTCCTGTTTGTTCCGAATAACGAGGTCAACATTTTCGCCTTTTGCTTTTCTTTCTTCCAGGCCGATAAGTTCTTCATCCAGTTTGATGATGAGGTATTCAAGTGAGTTTACCCCGTATCGTTGTTTGATTTCAGCCTGACGTTTTCGTTCTTTGTAGAGTTCTGCTTTATAGGCTTCAAGTGTTCTGTTCGCCACCTTGTTAATGTTCTCTCTCATAGATTCGATGCCGGACAGGGGACTTTTCGGCGGATTGTTTTCTTCAGCCAGGTCCCAGATAATGGATGGAGGGACGGTTTTGGCGTTATTGTCCTCATCGAGATAGATTGAAAGAAGCCGCTTGCCGGCAACTGCGCCGGTGCCATCTTTAATTTCGCCTTCGTAAAAGAGGATATAGCCGTTCAGTTTTCCGTCGGGGTCGTAAAATAAAGCTCCCCGGGAGAGGGTATGGAAGAATGTATCTTCGACCCATTGCAGAATGGCTTCAAAAAGGGGGTGGCCAAAAGAAACAAATTCGGCAGTTTTGTTAATTTTCAGGAACTCTTTGTCGAAAGTAGCTTCGGGGTATCTGCGCAGAATACTGCCGAAGCATTTTTTAAAGGCTTCATTATCGGCAATTTTTCGGATTTCGAAGGGAATGTTTTCAATATCGAGTGCAGACTGTTGGAGCTTTTTAACACGGCCGCCTGATTTTTCGAAAGCTTTTATAAAGAAGTTTTGCGTATATTCGGGTATGAGGCGGTATTCCCTGGCCTTTTGAGCGAGGTCTTTAATGCGGGTATAGTCGATATATCGTGAAGCGAGTGTTTCTCCGAGGTTTTCCCTCACCTGGGCGATGTATTCTTCATCAACTTGGATTTCGATGCTTTTCAGGATTTCGTCAATATTCTTTGCGTTGACGGCTGCGTCGAGAATGGCCTGGGAAAACTGGCGGCTATCAATGATTTCGCCGAGCACATCGAAAACTTTGTCGTTGCCCAGGGCTTTTCTTATTTCTTCAATTTTATTGAAAAGGGCTGTGAGTACGCGACCTTCGCGGGTATCTTCGGCCACCAGGTTATGCACAAAAACTTCATGAATTTGGCCGTACCGGTGGATTCTTCCCATTCGTTGTTCCAGCCGGTTGGGGTTCCAGGGTATGTCGTAGTTGATCATCAGGTTGCAAAACTGCAGGTTGATACCTTCGCCGGCTGCTTCTGTAGCGATCAGTATTTCAGTATCGTTTTTAAAAACAGATTCCGCCTTTATTCTGTCTTCCAGTTTCATCAGGCCATGAATGGTATTGACCAAATAGCCCCATTCTTTGATTTTCTTTTCAAGGTATTCGAGTGTGTCGCGCGATTCGGTAAAAATGAGGATTTTCCTCTCGTTTTTTTCTGTTACTTTTGATCGAAGTTCTGAAAGGGATTCTTTTAATTTCTTGAGCTTGATTTCCTGTTCATTGCGGATGATTTCTGAAGCGCTCTTAATAAGGGCTTCGAGTGTTTGAATTTCCTTTAGAAGTTCTTCTCTTGTTTCCGCCACGCTAAGGGTTTCCCATTCGGCTTCTTTTTCCCAGCGATCCTGTTCACTCATTTCTTCCATTTCTTCCGGATCGGGTGTATCCCATTTGCCGTTGAGTTGCTGGGCTGAATTTGAAAGGAGTTCTTCCAGGCGTTTTTTTCTGCGCTCGAGCGATTTCAGCAGGGCGTATGTGCTTGAAGCAAGGCGTCGTTGCAGGATGACAAGAGCAAAGGCTACATTTCTCTTTTTGTCTTTTGAAAGCGCACGATTGTATTGGTTTTCGACGTAGCGTGAGAGGTCATTGTAAAGTTCTTTTTCGATGGGGGATAATTTTCCCAGGTCGAAAGGAACAGTTTTAACATGCCGGGGAAGGAAAAGGGGCCTGCCTTCAAAATCCTTCAGGTCTTCCTTAATTCTGCGGATAAAGAGCGGATTGTCTTTGTTTTTTATGGATTCTTGCACCATTTCATTGGTGGCAAAGAAACCGGGTTCAAGCAAGTCGAGGAAAAGCCGGAAGTTTTCGGGATCTCCCTTATGCGGTGTGGCGGTAAGGAAGATCATATGGTTCGTGATATCCGACAATTTTTCTCCCAGTTGGTAGCGATCGGATTTATCTATCTTTTCGCCGTATCGATAGGCACTCATTTTATGGGCTTCATCGACAATAATCAGGTCAAATCTGACGGCAGCCAGGGTTTGGATAATGTCATCCTTTTTGGCAAAGTCGATAGAAGTAATAATCTGGTTTTCTTTTTCCCATACATTGGTTCCATAAAGGGCATCGAACCGGGTGCGATCGACCACTTCGAAGATTTCGTCAAAACGATCTTTCAGTTCTCTTCTCCACTGGTCTTTGAGATGGCCGGGCGTGACAATAAGGATGCGCCGCACTAGCTGGCGGAGTTTGAGTTCTTTGATAATCAATCCGGCCATAATGGTTTTTCCTGCTCCGGGGTCGTCGGCAATGAGGAATCTGATGCGCGGACGTTTCAGTGCATGGCCATATACTGCTTCAATCTGATGGGGAAGCGGGTCAACCTTCGAAACGTTCATGGCCAGGAGAGGGTCGTAAAGCGAGGCATGGCGGTAACGTATAGCCTCCAGGGCCAGAAAAACCTTCCAGGCTTCGTGGGTAAAGTAACTGACACCAGTATCGGATTGAATATTTGAAAGATCGCTTAAAGGTATAAGCTGATCGATATGCTGGTTGCTTTTTGTTGTTGCTCCTATTATATGGATATACCCGTCCTGGTGCTCGGAGAATTTTACTAAAACAGGTTCAGGCCACATGGGTCCGCTTATTATTTCACCTTTTTTTATTGGCAGATCTTCCATACGAGCCATGTTCTTTTTGGAAAATCTAATCTATGAATAATTTTGATCAGATGGTGAAGGTAAGCACCTTTTTTTTCGGTATGAAGTTGTGAATTGGTTGTCGCTTTAATTAAAAAGGTCACATCCGGCTTATAAATTAGTTCTTTTACTTTCCTTTCTCCCCCCGTCAACTCTCAATGCTTCTGTTTATT
>JAAYUG010000005.1 GCA_012517825.1 Bacteroidales bacterium
AATACTCCAGCACCCTCATCTGTACGCTTTAGTCGCGTCCCGCACGGGACGCGTGGATTGAAACCTTGATCTTATTGGCCATTACGGCAATTACTTCCTGGTCGCGTCCCGCACGGGACGCGTGGATTGAAACTCATATATGAAGGTATTTTCTTAAGAATGCCAACGTCGCGTCCCGCACGGGACGCGTGGATTGAAACTAATTACGATTCAAATATACAACCCCGCATACCCCGTCGCGTCCCGCACGGGACGCGTGGATTGAAACTGCAATGAATTGAGCATCAAGCCAGGCATCTGCGGTCGCGTCCCGCACGGGACGCGTGGATTGAAACTTGTTTCCAGTTTAGCACCGGATCGCCTTTTGAGGTCGCGTCCCGCAATGGACGCGTGGATTGAAACCAATGCGAACCTCTGCTATTGCTTTCTATTATTTTTTGTATTATACTTGCATTACAAAAGGTTTTCTGTTATCCTCGAAAGCAATTGGAGCTGCCCTGTCACTGACAGAAGGCCTTTTGTTTTGTTTATTTTGCTTCAAAATTCCTGCAAACAAATTCAATTTCCTTATCATGAAGTTCTATTAAGCCAATATTTCCGCTTCTCTTCTTTTGTGCAAAAAAAATTACCTCCCGTTGCTTGTGCCTGAAGGTTAGATTAGAAGAACAATAAGCCTTCTTACCTGGCATAAAATTGCAGATCGCTCTGTCAGAGTTTTTCGGAGCATCAATGAGGAATGAACGTAAAAGGTATGGCTATGAAATTTAAAAAGTTTTTTAACTTGCAAAGTTTTCTTACGGACACCAAAAATCTTCAGACTTCTGTAAAATAAAAGAAATCAAATAATTGCGATCAATCATCCGAATAAATAAAATCCTATGAATAACGGCAAAAAAAAATTTCTATACCTCGTTTTAACCTTTTTAACGGTAGCAACAGGTTATGCTTTTATTCGGCTGGCCTATAATGTATCTGACAGTTTCCCATTCACACAAGAAATAGTTCTGATTTTTCTTGGCACCATTGCCACAATTTTTATTACAGCGCTATTATTAAATAAACAAACTTCCGTTGAGCTGGAGAAAGAACAAAATATACGGTATTTTGAACTGAAAACACAAACCTATCAGCAATTACTCGACTTGCTTGAAGAGATGTCGCTTGTAAAAGGTTTTTCGGAGAATGAAATTATACGACTTCAGTTTATTACCCACAAATTGGCTGTTATTGCCTCAGCAGAGGTACTTCGCGAATATCAATCCATGTTGCATACAATAAAGCAATTATCTGTTGACAATAGTTTTGTTGGTGATATGCCTTTGCTTCATAGCTCTTTAGCCCGCCTCACTCTGGAAATCAGAAAGGACATACTAGGTAAAAATAGCCTGCAGAATAAAGGTTTTACACAGGAGCGAATAAATGAAATTATTATTCAAAACTCTGAGGAAGAACTAACCAATTAGGAGGGCAATCGTTTTCGCACTTCAGTTCCATTAAATTATCCCTTATTCTATTGCCTGCAGATTGCCTGGTTTAAATCGAACCATCTAAACAAAATACTCTTATACCATTAGTTACTGACAGAAATTGACAATGGGTAAGATTATTTTAGTCACCGGAGATATACAAAGCAGAAAATTTTTACTGTTCCATCTAAACATTACTAACTGTTCCTGGAAGAAAGATATGGGCAAACTGAAAAATCTCGGCAATATTAACCAGCAAAGGGTAAGCAATAAATTGCCGCCGTTTACCGAAAAAGATATTGAATACCTTTTTGAAACAGAAATTTACTCTGAAAGTCTGGTAGCTCTAATGGGCTATGATATCAGGGTGAACGAAAAGCATTACCATGAAAGGGTTCCTGAACAGCGGCCGATTGCCTTGCTATATTGTGAGCCCAATCACAGGTGGTGGTTCAAGGAATGTCTTTTGCTGAAAAAAATGTCATTGCAATAAATGCACCAACATATATTTTTCTGATAAATGGGAAAAAACTAATGTAAATTGATTTCAAACATCGCTTTACGAATAACAGGAACATCAAAAGTTACACCATACACATCCTGCAGAAAGTCTTCCATCGCCATTTTCCTGAGGTGAAACTCGCGGGCATCTTCCTGACCACTCTTTCCGGATAATCCCGGCTTAAAAACCACTTCATTATCACGTTCCATGCAGTGAAAGCGGTATTCGTTAACCGGAAAGGTAAGCAGGTCGTCATAAACCGAAGCGGTAAGGGTAAAAGCCCTGAACCGGTTAAAATGCATATCGGAATCAAAAGCAACAACCCCCGAAGGGGTTACTGCATCGAAGTTCCGGATTTTGATAACCGGAGCGGCAAAAGGCACTCCCAGTTTGGCCGAGACAGCCACAACTTCCCTGAAAAGACTATGATTTTTTAAAACCTCGTACCGGAACTCCGGCAATTTCCTGTCTGCCGCCCTTCCACCAAGCTGCCGGATAATTTCCTCCACTTCCGGAGGTAAAGGTTTATACTTCCGCCATTTCACCGTAAGAAAACTATAGAGATGCATTATATGACCTATCAGATCAGAATTATGTAGTTTAACAGCCGTCATATTCCCCTGGCTTGATCAGTTCATCATATATCGGATAAGGCCTTTCCAGCCGGGGACTTTTTGTAAAATGAAAAGCCGGCATAGGGTCTCATCTCTGAAAACCGTAATAGTTAAATTGTACAAACCGGGCCTGTCTTTAATGCCGGTCATTTCTCCTATGCACAATTCTCCTTCGCGCGAATAATAAAGGGCAAGTACATGCCTGTTGCTGAATCCCGGCTCATAATCCGGAAGCTCGTCCTCCGTAACCAGTGTGTTGACCACATCCTTTATACCAAATTTTCTTTGTTCGGGTGGTCCGATAACAAGGCGCCTTGATGCTATATAAAGAATGCTCATGGTGCTTTCCTTTTACCTTTTTGTCATCATAAGAGCTATCAATACCGATTTTTCTTCCTGGAATGTGTACAGGAAATGGCCATGTGTTTCAGCCGTCCTTTCCGGTTGCCTGGGAATAAGCCATACCGGAATGCAGATTTCTCTCCATGGTGGTAGGCCGGTTTTGTTTTTGCCATTCATATTGTCATGTTTTCTCAGGCAAAGGTCATCCCGGAAATTGTCAGGCTTTGACAGTGTTCAGAAGCGGAAAAAAATATTTTTCTGCACCATGATTATAAATAACCAGTTGAATAACTGACAATTATGTCTCAGTCCGAATAACGTTTCCCGATGTTGGTTCCGGCAAAAGTTGACAGCGTTGCATATTTATTTAGCAGTCAATTAAAGAATCAGACAATGAAAAGTCCTTCACAAACCTTCACGGCCATTGATGAGCTTTTACAGCGCAGCCGTAAGCATATGCATTCGGAAGAATTCAAAAAGTTCATTGAATTTTTAGGACGTTTCCCTGACTACGCCTATTTTAACAGAATGCTGGTTTACCTTCAGAATCCTGAGGTAACACTTTTCGGAAGCCACA
Organism: Bacteroidales bacterium; assembly: GCA_012517825.1. Lineage (NCBI taxonomy): Bacteria > Pseudomonadati > Bacteroidota > Bacteroidia > Bacteroidales > Bacteroidales bacterium. The sequence continues at coordinate 3,502 of JAAYUG010000005.1, forward strand.
CTTTCTGGCAAAGCAATTTCAACAGGATAGTCAGGGACGATGCAAAGCCCTACATAGTGCTGGTGCCATTCGGGCCGGTGGGACTGGTGTTCGACATTATGGATACCGAAGGCCATGTCAGCCCGGAGGACCTATTGAATGAAGTTACCAACGGAGGACCTTTTTCGGTTAAAGGAAGTTTTACTGAGGCACAGCTGGAAGCAGTAATAAAAGAGGCTTATCAATGGGGTATCGAGGTCATTTATGTACCGGCGAATTATTTTCTTGCGGGGAATGTAAGAAAATTTGGGAATGGCAAGATTACAATAGGACTTAATAAAAATCTCGGTCCGGCCGAGAACTTTGCCACCCTTCTTCATGAAATGGGCCACTTGTTTGCAGGCCATCTGGGAGGGATGCAGCTTACCAGAAAGAGAGAACAACAGAATCAGCAGGATCAGCAAAATCAACAAAATCAAAATAAAAAGACCAGAAAAGAACATGTGAGTATTTTTTACCATTATGTATCAAAAGATGCTGAAGAAATTGAAGCCGAAACGATCAGCTGGCTGATATGCAGGCGTTTCGGGATCGGAACCAAGTCGGCTGAATATTTGGCAAAATGTAATCTGAGCGCAGAAGTTCTTAGTGAAATCAGCCGTGAATTAATGATCAAGGTTGCCGACATGATTTTTCAGTTGTTCTGCAAGGACCTGTTTAAGTTAAATGGAAAAATAGTAAGAAAAGAAAAAGAACCTTTTCGTAATCTGATCGATATATTTTCCTGAAAAAGAAACTGGTTTGTTATTTCGCTGATCGCCATTTGCAACTGGCTTTACACTATACGCTCTGCGATTTACGCTGGAACTTTGAAACTCTGGAACATTGGAACTTTATAAACCGTTCCTTAATCCCCTACGGGGAAAAAGATTTGGTTTACATTACCACATCTATTGTCCTTCATCCCCTATGGGGAAAGAGCGTAAAGCGTAAAGAAATGGTGTTCATCAGTTTATTCTCCGCTTAACGTTCTACGCAATTGTTTACTCTACTTCACTCTAAAATCTCAAATCACAACTCAAAAATGCCCGAAAATTCCCTATTTCCAATTTCCTATTTCCTGTCCTTGATCACGCTATAAAAACCAGAACACGTTCATAGGAAATGGGAAATCTTTGGAAATTTCCTATTTCCAATTTCCTATTTCCTGTATGAGATCACGTTATGAAAACAAGAGTACATTAATCGGAAATGGGAAATGGGAAATCGGAAATTTATTAATGGGAAATGGGAAATCCCTGGAACTCTGGAACCATGGAACCCTGAAACTCTACAACATATATCTTAACGAAAGGACCTCCCTGATTCTTACCGTTCCCAATGATTCTCCCTCATGGCCGACTAAGGTTATGCGATCAGTGACGGAAATTCGCTGCACCAGACCTTCTTCCGCGATCCAGTCGGTGATTTGCATGCCACTGTATAGATCGCTGTATAGATATAGATATTCAATTTTAACACAACCATATAACTTCCCGTTTCGTTCAAGCACTTCTTCGCCGACAGCCTTTTTATCAATTTGCAGGGACATACCTTCGCGCGGGTAACGATACGTCCACTGCACCCCCTTTTTGAGAGGATATTTAATATTCAGCGTCGGAGGATCTTCCAGGATGATGGGAGAATCGTCCTCCGCAATTCCAACCAATCCGGAAAGCCCTTTGAACGAAAACAGATTTCCGGCAACGAAACTACTTTTTCGGGCAAAAACAGCAGGACCGGGATTCTGGTACCCCAAACATTTCAGTCCGTCAGCATCTTCAAAAAAATATTCCATTGAACGGAATGTTGCGGGATAATCATAAGCCCCGAAACACTTTACTGCCTGTCCGTTCAGCACAGTATCGCGCAAAATGGTAACCGAGACCTCGGAGGGTATTGAATCGGTTCTGATAATTGTCTCCGATTGGTCTGACTCATAATAATCAATTATAATAAACCGGTCATAGCTCCAGAATGTTCCCGTTTTCATCGGATAACCCGACAGGCCGTCATGGTCATTGTCCTTGTCATGGTCGCAGGAAACTGCCAATAAGACAATAAACAGAAGGGATGTTGCGGAAAAGAAAATTCGCATACTGAAAGGGGTTTCTAAATCTTCACAAAGATCTTTTTCTTATAAAAGAAGTATAGCACCAGCCAGCAAACCAGGGTATAGGTAAGCCCGTCGGCCAATGTTTTCCATGCCTCCGGCAGGTGGTTTATCAGACCTTCAAAAAAGAAGTTCCGCACACACCATAAACAGAGCATGGGCTGCATCAGGTAGCTTACGATGGAATTCATGCCGATTACCTGGAAGAAAAAGGCCCATTTTTTCTTGCCCCACACATCAATAATGAGGTAAAATATCCCGAGGAGGATAAGGCTCCACCCTCCGGCATAAACGACAAATGAGCTTGTCCATAGTTTTTTATTAACAGGAAACACATTGTGCCAGAGCCGGCCGATAATAAGGGCCACGATGCCGGCCATCAGAATAGCAATTCCTTTCTGCACCGGTTTTGGAAGCCGTTTTTCATCGCGCAGGAAATCGCCGGTGAGAGCGCCCAGCAGAGCTGTTCCTATAGCCGGCAGGGCGGAGAGAATTCCTTCCGGATCGAAATAATTTTGTTCATACAGCCAGCCGGGCAGAAGAAGGCGGTCGATGTACCCCACCAGGTTCCCTTCCCAGGAAAGATCGCCGGCCTTAAAGCCCGGTGCAGGTATGAGCGCCATAATGGTCCAGTATCCGAGGAGGATGACAGCAAACCATATCCACCGCCAGGTACGGTTGGCATAAAGAACGATTACGGCCGCAAAAAACCAGCCGATACCGATGCGGCCAAGAACACTGGCAACGCGGATATGTCCGAAATTAAGCCGCAGAAGTCCGTTGTAAATCATCCCCAGGAAAATAAGGAGCACGAGCCTTGTAAGCATGTGTTTCCAGATCTGCAGGCCTGTGTCGCCCCTCTCCTTTCGTTTTGCCATGGAAAAAGGCAAAGAAACTCCTGCAATAAACAGAAATAAAGGAAAAATCATATCATAGAAGGCAAATCCGTGCCAGGAAACATGTTCCATCTGCCGGGCGGCGGCCTCAAGGAATGGCCATCCGGTGAGGGTTGCCAGACCTATAATAATCATGTTGCCGCCCATAATCCATAGCATGTCGAAGCCACGAAGGGCATCAAGAGAAGCCACACGGCCGGTTTTGTTCACTGGTTCAGTCATAGGAAGTAAGATTTATTGTTTGGTTATTCATTGGCCAGAGGTCGATTCGTAATTCCTTGTTCTCTCTGTTATTATTTCACTTTTAACGGGTTAGCCGATTCTTTCTGATACTGCTCCTGGAGTTTCTTAAGGGTTGTATCGTCTTTCACCTGCCGCAGAGCCTTCGCCAGGTGCTTTACCTGGATATCGATCAGCAGTTTCCCCAGCTGGGCGTTGGCATACTGCGCATCACCGGCATAATGGTTGGGGAAGCGGGCGTACCACCAGAGGGCTGTGAAAAAATCAGGCAGATTATTCATCCGGGCCTGGTCATCACCGCTCTCTGTTTTAACTGCTTCCAGTTTCACCAGGTCGGGACGTATGGCAAGCATTTCGGATGTTTCCCGTTCACCGGCATGCATTTCTTCTACCTTTGATTTGACAAGCTTCTCAGCTTGTTCCATTTCAGAATCGGGTATCTGCGGCTCATACAAATAAAGCTGGTACGGATGGGGTTCTGCATTCTGGCAAAAGACGAAATAATGCAGGAAATCATTGTTTCCGCCATGCCCGTTCACCAGCACAATTTTCGAGAACCCGTTGCGCGCCAGCTCATTGCATGTTTCCTGCAACAGCTTCCAGGTTAATTCAGGACTGTAGGCAATGGTTCCCGGTTGGTGCCTGGCCTCGTTAATCTGGCCGAAATAGTATTCCGGGAAAACAACGGCATATTCCGTTCTGGCAGCATTTACAGCCAGATTACGGGCCGCAATAAGGTCGGTACCGAGCGGCATATGAGGCCCGTGTTTTTCCATTATACCCAGAGGGATGATGCAAACCCCTCCGGATTTTTCGACCGCCTTGACAAAATCAGGAGCAGTCAGCTCTTCGTATTTAACCGGAAGAGGACTATCGGCTTTTGCCTGCGTCTGAGCCATGAGCAAATGGGCCGACGCAAACAGGGCAACCAGAACAAATACGGTTTTTTTCATAAATTTTTATTTTTTAGGTTGTAACCCACGTGTTTGATAAATCTCCATTTAAAGGTGTTTGTATATACAAAAAAGGTAGGTTTCATAACGAATTTGGCAGTTTAGTTTGACAGCTAAATTGTTCTTTTTCGCATCTTTATTCTTTAGGCTGTCCTTCCGCTCTCCGGAACCAGACTTTCATGGGATTGCAGCCCCGGTTTGACCAGGCGTAGTAAGGAATAAGCGTTACTTCCCTGGTTCCGGCTTTTTTATCAGCAGTCAGTGCCGTTCCTTTAAGGATAACGACTCCTTTCAGCAGTTCCGGTTTCCAGACCGGTTCAAATTCAGCATCCTCAGGAACTGAAATATTATCGAGGCTGAACGGATTGTCAGCTCCTTCAGCACAATAGACAACAGGTCCGCGTTCGACGGCCAGTTTCCCTTCGTCGTCCTTCACCAGCGGATTGGCAATTACTTTACGCACCGCCATGGGGAATTCCAGTTCAGCAACATCCCCATCTTTCCAGGGATAGTTGAGAAGCAAATATCCGTTTGAGAAGTTTGCGGAAACCGGCTGACCGTTCACCACAACCTGCGGAGTAGCGTCAAAGGAATTCAGGTAGGAATAGAGATCGCCCGGGAGTGGCTTTCCCTGAACCCATCCCGGAATCCGGACAGCAAGAATGGTTTTCATTGCAGGAGCCGGATGAAGGGTGAGCTTCACTTTTCCGTCCCATGGATAGCGTGTTTCCTGCTCCAGTACGAGGGCATTATTGCCCATAATAATGGTAGCGCGGCTGCTGATAAAGAGATTGACATACACGGTATCTCTGCGGAAGGCATAAATATATCCCGGAACGGAAGGAATAAACCGTGCCAGGTTGGAAGGGCAACAGGAGCAGTCGAACCATTCCTGGCGGGTACAGGAGCCCATGTTGAAAGGAGTTTTTCCGTCCGATTCGAGCGGATTTGGATAGAAAAACCTGGTTCCGTCGAGCGAATAACCCGAGATGACCCCGTTGTAAAGCGAACGTTCCAGCACATCAATGTATTTGCTGTCGCCGTGCAGAAGAAACATGCGCTGGTTCCAGAGGACGTTGGCTATAGCGGCACAGGTTTCGGCATACGCGGTATCATTGGGCAAAGCATAAGCCGGGCCGAAGGCCTCCCATGCAGGCCATGCTCCTACCCCGCCGGTAATGTAGATTTTTCTGTACACCACATCTTCCCAGAGTTTATCCATATGTTCCAGATAGGCTTTATCGTTCATTATAGCGGCTATATCGGTGGCTCCGGCATACAGATAGAGTGCCCTGACAGCATGGCCAACCGCTTCATCCTGCTCGAGCAGGGGCTTATGGGTCAGGATATATTCCCTGTAGTATTTCGGATTGGCATCGGGGTCCCTTTTCCCTCTCTGATCGACAAAAAACCGGGCCAGTTCAAGGTACTTTTTATTGCCGGTAGCCCGGTACAGTTTAACCAGGCCGATTTCTGTTTCCGGATGCCCGGGAGTAATATGTAGTTTGTCAGGCCCGAAGGTATTTACCAGCAGGTCGGCATTTTTAATGGCCACATCGAGCAGGGTACGTTTTCCTGTGGCCTGATAATGGGCCACAGCCGCTTCATAAAAGTGGCCCACATTATACAATTCATGACTGCCGAGCGGATCTCTCTCCCAGCGGTTCTTTGCCCACGAACTGTCAGGGTTGATGGTCCGCATGGTATATAAATAGCCATCCGGTTCCTGTGCTTTTGCAATCAGGTTGGCCAGCGAATCCAGGTATGCCTCCAGTTTCGGATCCGGGTGCGTAGCCAGTGAATATGAAGCCCCTTCAATAATCTTGTATACGTCAGAATCGTCATAACCATATTTCGAGCAGAACTTACCCGGGATAACCTTTCCGGCTACGGCAAAGTTGGCGATGCGCCCGGTTTCCTCGCTTTTCCTGAAAGCAAACGGGATGGTCACGGTCCGGTTGGTTTCTATTTTCTGGAGCCAGAAGCTGTCGGTAACCTGAACCTGGGTAAAGGGAACAGGTTTAATCGGATAGTCGCCTGCAGATGGTTTTCTGCATCCTGCCATTATCAATAGAACAACAGACATTAAACAGACAAGAACTTTTTTCATAATCAGGTGAAATTTGGAAAAGCCAAATTAATATTTTATTGGATTTTTCGAATAATTCTCTTTAATTTGAACCAACAACCAACCGACAGACCATGAAGCCCTCGCAAGTTCATTTCCTGGAGGAATTCCTGTATTCCATTCATTTTGATTTTTCCGCCACCATAACAGCCACAAGCATTTGGTGTACCGTGAACTGTTTAATTCAAAGAACCAAAAACCAACACATACAACCATGAGTAAACTGACTTTAAAAGAAAAGATTGGATATAGTGCCGGCGAAATAGGAAGCACCATCAGCTGGCAGGGGATGATGTTCTTCCTTGGATTTTTCTACACCGATATTTTCGGGCTTCCAGCCATTACCGCCGGATATCTTTTATTTCTTCCGCGTTTTTTTGACGCATTTGTCGACCCGATTGTGGGGATAATTGCCGACAGGACCAATACCCGTTGGGGAAAGTTCAGACCATATATTCTCTGGTTTTTCATACCTTACAGTATCCTGATGGTTCTGATGTATGTTACGCCCGATTTCAGCCTTACAGGAAAGACGATCTATGCGTATATTACCTATATTCTGATGATGATCATCTACTCCCTGATCATGACCCCGTATAATGCCCTGGGAGGAGTGATCACGAATGATCATATTGACCGCACCAGCTTACAAAGTTACCGGTTTCTTATGGCCTTTGCAGGCGGACTTCTCATACGGGGGCTGACAAAGCCACTGGCCAATCTGTTTGGCGGGGGGTACAATCCGGCTAACGATATGCCCATGAATCCGCAGAAAGGATTTATGCTGACCATGCTGGTTTTTGCCATTATCAGCCTGGCGGCGTTTTACTTCACCTTTGCCAGCACAAAAGAAAGGGTAGCTCCTCCGCCGAAACAGAGAACACCACTTCTTACCGACCTGAAGGATCTGATCAACAACCGTCCCTGGATCATCTTGTTTTTCGTATCAACCCTGAATCTTATCTATGTCGGTGCCTGGTCGGCTTCCATGGCCTATTTCTTTAAATACTACATGTCGGTTAAAACCCTTCAGGTTTTTGGGTTCAATACAGGTTACGATTTGTTTTCGGCTTTTAATGTATTTGGTTCCATTATCATCATTCTCGTTCTGGCCTTTCCTGTTTCCAACTGGCTGGCAAAACATTTCGGAAAGAGAAATACCCTGGTTGTTTGTTTCAGTCTGGTAGCTGCTTCCATAGCGGGCTTTTATTTGTGCAGGCCTGCGGATGCCGGGCTGACACTGTTTTTCCAGTTTATCCAGTCGGCTGCTGCCGCCCCGACCATGCCGCTGGTTTGGAGCATGTACGCCGATGCTGCTGATTATTCGGAATGGAAGAATAACCGCCGCGCCACAGGACTGGTTTTTTCGGCTGTTGTTATGGGACAAAAGGCCGGCATAGCCCTGGGCTCCGCCATTACCCTCTGGGTACTGGGTAAAGCCGGTTATAATCAGGAAATCATGCAGCAAACCGGTTCTGCACTCACGGCCATACGGTATTCGATGAGTCTTATTCCGGGTGCTATAGCCCTGGTCACAGCATTCCTGTGCATTTTATACCCACTTACCAATGCCAAAATGGATCAGATACAGGCTGAACTTAGCCTTCGCCGGCAGAATGAAACCGTAACAACAATGTAAATGCCATGAAAACCTATCGTGTCTGGGTTCCTGAGATCAACAAAGCGGAACTCTCGGAATTTGATTTTGACGAAAAAATCAATAATCCCAACGAAGTTATTCTGAAGAACCTGTTTTCGCATGTTAGTGCGGGAACTGAGCTGGCCTGCCTGGCCGGTCTGGAAAGTTTTTTCCCCATTCCGAATGTGCCGGGTTACACAGCAGTAGCTGAGATTGTGGAAAAAGGGAGCAATGTACCTTTTTCTGTCGGGGATGTTGTTTACACCTACGGGCCGCATGCGGCTTATTTTAAAATTGATATCACCGATCGCTGGCATGGGGTATGTGTTAAAGTACCGGAAGGGCTGGAGCATGATGTTGCGGCGTTCACCCATATGGCCGGGATTGCCATGACGGCCATCAGGGTATCGGGAATCGAACTGGGCGACAAAGTAGCCGTAACCGGTCTTGGTGCCATCGGAATTCTGGCCGGCCAGCTTGCGCGTCTTCAGGGAGCCATGGTATTTGGCACTGACCCGGAAGAGTTCCGGCGTAATCTTGCCCTGCAGTGCGGAATTGATGCAGTGATCGACCCCGCGGCAACTCATCCTGCTGATGAAATCCGAAGGATTACCGGCGGGGAAGGTGTCAGTACGCTCATCGAAGCATCGGGAAACTCATCCGCTTTGGAATCAATGCTCGATGCCGTGGCACTGAACGGTGAAATTATCCTCCTTGGTTCACCCCGAAATCCTTACCAGACCAATCTTACAGAAACCCTCCGTCACTTCCACCTTCTGCCATGGAACCATACCCTGAAAGGTGCACTGGAATTTACCTTTCCTACGCAACCTATTCCCTTTGTCAAGCACAGCATCGAACGGAATGCACAGATCATTATGAACCTTATGAAGGAAGAAAAGCTCAACATTGAGCCAATTTATACCCATCGGCTGTCTCCCTCCCTTGCCGCCATGGCTTACGAAGGCCTCAGAAACAGGAAAGATGAATTTGTCGGAGTGGTTTTTGACTGGTCTCAACTCTAAAACGCATTAACTATGAGAAAATACACTATTGGAATTATCGGAGCCGGCATGATTGCCGAAAAGCACATTCAGGCATTTCAGAAGACCGGAAGGGCAGAGATCACATGGGTAGCCCGAAAGGACAAATCGCGCCTCAACGGGTTTGCCTCCCGCTATGGAATTCCGCGCGGCACGGACGATTATCGTGAATTGCTTGCTGATCCGGAATTGGAAGCGGTAGTAATAACATCGCCCCCCTACCTGCACCGTGATATGTTTATTGATGCATTAAGGGCCGGGAAACATGTCCTGCTTGAAAAGCCGGCTGCCATCAACCGGAAACAGCTTCATGAAATGCTGGAAGCACGGCACCGTTTTCCTCACCTGAAGGTACTTGACTGTTCCTGCCGCCATGCCCGGCTACAGCCTAAGTTCAGGTTTGTAAAGGAATACATACGCTCAGGACAACTGGGTGAAGTCTATTTCATCCATCACAACGGGGTATTCAGGAATGGGCGTCCGGGCATTGAATACCATCCTGCTGCCAAGTGGTTTCTCAACAAGGAACTGGCCGGAGGAGGGCCAATGATTGACTGGGGAGTATACGACCTCTCCTTTCATCTGGGTTTGCTTAATGATGAGCCGGAACTGAAGAAAGTGCATCATGCCTTTGTAACTTCCGGTCTGGACAAAAAAGATCCCGGAACTCCGGTATACAATGTAGAGGAACATGGAATGGCTCTGCTGGAATTTGATAATGGCCTCCGGTATTACTGGGAAAGAGCCGCCCATGCCAACGTGGAAGCACCCCATGAAACCCGGATTTACGGAACAAAGGGCGGACTCAAATTTGCTTTTTGCAGCTGGGATTCTCCTTTGATAACCTTCTTTGACTCAGAAAACGACGGAACGGGAAATGCCCGCCGGGTTGATACGGAAGTTGACATGAGTTCCCACATTGATGACGATTATGCCCTGGCCGAACACTTTATCGGGCTTCTTGACGGAAAGGAAGATCCCCTGATGCCCATTGAACGGGCGGCAAAGCACCTGGAAATCATTTTCAAAGTATACGAAGCAGCAGGGGTAAAACTCCCCTGAAACAAGTATCAGAGGAAGTTACGGTGTAAAAATCCCTCAAACTGTTCTTTGTACTGGTCACCAACCGGTATCCTCACGTTGCCAAAAATGATCCGGGAGCGTTCGATGGTTAAACCCGTATTACCATCCCGGCAGGAAATTCAGGCCAAAAGTGCCGAATTTCAGGTCGTTGCGCTGGAACGGAATGGCGTAATATGGTTCAAGAACAAGGTATCCGAAGAGGTTGATACGCAATGATATTCCGGCACTGGTAACCAGTTTGCGGGTAAATGGTTCAGCAATACCTGTAAAGTAGTCAACACGGGTATCTTCCAGTACAGGGCCATCGGAAAAGCGCAGGCGGGCACCGCTGTTCCATGCTACTCCGGCATCAAAGAACAGAGCGGCTTCGGTATAGAGGAATTTGGACTTAATAAGAGCCAGTTGTTCAATACCGGTAGTCGGCACACGGAATTCAAAATTGAAAAGCGCCATGCGCGATCCGAGCAGGTTCTCTATCCCCATGGAATTTGTTCCCGGCACATAATTCGTAAAAACGGCATTGTCGTACCCCCTGATATACCAAGGATATCCGAGATACAGGGATGAGTAAAGCATATTTTCGGCATCCTTGCCGTAGCGGCCGTAATGGTATAAACGGAAACTGAAATTGACAGGTTTAATGAAGAAATATTTCCGGAAGTCGAAAAGCCCTGTGTAAAAGTTATAGGAGCCGAAATACTTTTCTCCTCCGACCCGCATCCGGTAACCGCGAAGCGGGGAAGTCATCCCGAAATAGGAATTGTCGCCTACATAGGCCAGGTCAACCTCCTGAATATTGAAACCTTTTGGTACCGGCTGGTTGCGCTGAATACTTTCTCCGAAATATTGCATGGGATACCCCATGTATTCGGTATAGTATGTATTATAGATGTCAAGGCGGTAATAGTACCACGCAACCGAAGCCCCTGCTTCGATGCGACGGGTCTGGGAAAAGGGATAATAGCCGAACAGGGAGATTTTATCTTCGAAGAGTCTGTAATAATAGAGTGAGTACTTTATGAGCGGGAAAAGAACGGTGTCTTCCTGCTGGACAAATCGTGCGGTATCGAATGCTGCACCCATGCTACCAAAGCGGTAAGGGATATGGGACACAGAACCACCCCAGTTGATTCGTCGTTCCTGATTGATATAGGCAAACTGTCCTCCGAAGTCATAAATTTCTCCGTTCAGGCCGAGGGCGGCATACATCTGATTTTCGCCCGTAATATCACTGAAAAGAGTTTCAACACTTCCGGCCACTCCGGTTCCATAGCGGCTGGTTGCTACACCCACCCCTCCTGAATTGCCGATATAGTCGAGTTTAAATTTCCTGCGGAATGGAACATATTTGAATTTATCGGCAGGAATTTCAGAAACAAATTTTTCCCTGCTGAGGTCACGATCAACGATGTTTACCCCGAAACGCTGGGCAGGAGGCAAAGTTCCTGCGGTTTTATCCACTTGATCAGGGTGCATCTCCACGGCCCTGAATTGTTCCGGCCTGGCAGAGAATACGGTATAATCTCCTTTCTGATAATAGGTATAAGCAACAACTCCGGTGGCAGGTGAAACGCTGAGGGCCGGTGAAAACATGGTAATACCGGAAATGCCGGTATAGAAATTGGTCAAACGGAAAACCTTTGCTGTTTCGAAATCATAGCGGTAGAGGTTTCTCATTCCGTCACGGTCAGAAAGGAAATAGAGCGATTTTCCGTCGGCCGAAAAAACAGGATTCATATTGTTCGCTGCCGGGAAAATATTCAGGGTGGTAATCTCTCTGGTTTCCCGGTCGTAAAAGGCTATGTTGTAAACTGAGCGGAAATGATACTGGGGTTGTCCTTCCCCTGGCATATCGGTTGTAAAGGCAATCTTTCGGCCATCGGGCGACCAGGCAGGCTGCATATTGGCCCAGGCATCATTGGTAATTTGCTCAGCCCGTTTATGACGAAGGTTATAAACCCAGAGATCGGACTTACCTTCCTTCAGCCCGGTAACCACAATTTCTTCTCCGTTGGGTGACCAGGCAGGATTGGAAAATGATTCAAGCCCCGGAATAATCAGCTCACCCCGTTTTTTCCCGGAAGGCACATCGAGAATTAACAGACGGTTATATCCCTCTTTGAAAATGACAAAGGCAAACTGCCGGCTGTCGGGCGACCAGGTGCCCGAAGATTCGATAAAGTGAATCTGGTCGATGTTTCCGCTGTTGACGGTGCTGAAAAGTTTCCTGACACTTGTTCCCGTGGCGGCGTCAGCAAGATAGAGATCGTAGGTAAAAACATCCTTCTCGGAAACAAAGGCAACATACTTTCCGTCAGGACTGAGCATGGGCGCCAGGTTATTCCGTCCTGCGTTCACTTCCGAAAGCAGTTTTGTTCCTACGGGAGGTTCAATGCTGTCGGTGAGAAAACGTTTGTAGTGAACATAGGTGGCGCTTTTCCACATGTTCCCCACCGTAACGGCATTCTGTTTTAAGATGCTGTCGCAGGCAATTTCCAGTCCGAATTTGGAGGTATAATCCAGCAGGGGAACGATAACCGAATCACCCCAGACCTTGCCAACAAAAGCCAGAAAAGCCTGGCCATAGCGGTAAGGAAAGTATTTATTGGAACGGGTAAGGTCGTCAAGGCTTGGAAAGTCGTTTTGCTGCACTGCATCACGCATCCACATGGCTGTATTGGGATCTTCACTCCCGATACTGAAATATTCGGCCATCCCTTCAATCAGCCACAGGGGAATGTTTCGCAGATTGCGCATACGGCTGTCTTCACTGTGCAGAAGAAGGTTATACTGAAAGGCATGGACCATTTCATGTCCGATGATATGGCTGGTCTGGCCCATGGATTCATTGAAGGGCATTACAATCCGGTTCTTAAGGCCTTCGGTAACACCGCCGGTTCCCATTCCAATTTCTCCTGAAATAGCTGTTGTCTGCTGAAAATCAGCCTGATTTGAATACAAAATAATGGGATTGCGGGTTGTAAAAGTGTCTTTGAACAATGTAAGATGGTGGTTGTACCAGTCTTCGGCCAAAGCTCCCACCTGCTTTACCAGCGAGTCATTCTTCATGTAATGATAGAATTCAAAATGCGGTGTCCGGTACACTCTGAAACGAAAGTTTTTGTAATCGGGCTTGTTTCGTCCAAAATACTGCCCGCTGGCGGTCAAAGAAAACAAAATCATTGCCAGAAATACCCCCAGATATTTCCGCAAACAATACCGTACAGTATGGTTCATAAACAACTGATTTCAGTGCAAAACTAAACCAATCTGAGCAGAACAAAAAACATACCAGAGGCAGGACAAAAACCAACAAAAACAACTTGTATTAACGTTTTTTAACCAGCTCAACCAGGGAAAATGAGTCTGGATGGATATTCTTTACGAACATTAGTAGATTTCCGATTAATGAATTTCCGATTTCCGATTTCCGATTAATGAATTTCCGATTTCCGATTTCCGATTTCCAATTATTGTGCTCTCGCTTTCATAACGTGATCTCATACAGGAAATAGGAAATTGGAAATAGGAAATTTCCAAAGATCTCCCATCTTCTTTGCATGAACTGAAAGATTTTTGTTTTCACAGATTCACTCATGAAGCATGATCCTGAAAAAAACAGGTCTCTTTTATTGCGTCTTCCCCGATAAAATATAACTTTCGGAAAAAATTAAGCCTATGACTGCCGATACGAAACGAGTTGTTTCTGTTGATGCCCTCCGGGGATTTGACATGGTATGGATAATGGGAATTGGATCCCTTATATCTGATCTTCCAAAAGCATGGGACAGTAATATCAGCCGTTTTCTGGCAACCCAGATGGATCATGTTGAATGGACAGGTTTTCACTTTTACGACATCATTATGCCGCTCTTTTTGTTCATTGTCGGAGTGGCCATGCCTTTTTCCGTCTTACGGAGGAAAGAAAAAGGGGAACCGAAAAGGAAAATATATCTTCATGTAATCCGCAGGGTTATCATACTATGGATCTTCGGAATGATGGTTCAGGGTAACCTATTGTCCTATTCCTGGCACGAACTGAAATTTTACAGCAACACATTGCAGGCAATAGCTGCCGGGTATCTGATTTCCTCCATTCTTCTTCTGGAAACATCGAAGCAAATTCAGTTATATGCAACAGCCGGGCTTATGCTCGTTTACTGGCTCTGCATGGCACTCATCCCCATTCCGGGTGCGGGAGCCGGCAATTACACCCCTGAAACCAATCTGGCCATTTACATTGACAAAGCCCTTCTGGGAAGCCATCAGGACGGTACAACCTACTCCTGGATTTTAAGCAGTCTGAATTTTGGTGCCACAACCATGTTGGGCGTCTTTGCCGGATACATCATCAAAGGTTCCGGATCGGGCATCGCCAGGACAGGACAGCTCTTTCTGCTGGGTATTGCCCTGATTGCAACAGGTTTGATCTGGGATCTGAATCATCCCATTGTGAAACATATCTGGACCAGTTCCTTTGTTTTGTTCTCCGGCGGCCTCTGTTACCTTCTCCTGGCCCTGTTCTACCTGTTGATTGACGTTTTTAACTGGAAAGGATGGGCTTTCCCCTTTGTAGTGATTGGTTCCAATGCCATTGTGGCCTATATGCTCGGTCACCTGATTGATTTCAGAGTGATAGGAGATGTTTTCGTCGGAGGCCTCGCCAAATATACAGGGGCATGGCAGGAAATCATCCGCTGGGCAGTTCATTTTGCCATACTTTACGGCATATTGTACTACCTATACAAGCAAAAAATCTTTTTGAAAATTTAAATACGGATTGAACTGTACCCCATCGGGAAGATCCTTTCCCCTGATTTTTATCGGGCAGTTCTGACGCACCATTCCGTAATCATAGTCTTCAAAAAATTATTATTGGGCTATCAATGAAATCAGTTTGGATTTTTTGAAGCAACTAAGTTGATATTCAGCTCAATTTCGTCTTTCAGCACTTTGTCTTTCATTTTCGTGCTGTACGATACCCCATATTTCTGACGGTTGAATACCAGGTTACCTTTGGCCCGTAAAGTATCGCCCTGCTGGGTAAACCGGACACCCGTTACAGCTTCCTCGGCCGTACGACCACGAACGGTAAACCTGCCATAAAGAGTATCGTTCTTC
Organism: Bacteroidales bacterium; assembly: GCA_012517825.1. Lineage (NCBI taxonomy): Bacteria > Pseudomonadati > Bacteroidota > Bacteroidia > Bacteroidales > Bacteroidales bacterium. Next base: position 18,736 of record JAAYUG010000005.1, read on the forward strand.
ATTGTTTCAACAACAAAGGTAGCAACCGGAAAAGAGTCAACGGCAAAAAAATCGGCACTTGATAAATGCGCCACCAGGTATTCTTTCGGGGTTTTTTCCGAATAGTTCTTGTCGGTAGGGCTGATGGATTTCATATCCACTTCAAACTGTCCGGAGACAATTGCATTGCCTGAAACAGCAAAAGTGCCGCCTGTGAGTTTGATCAATCCGTAATGATCATAAATATTCAGCATCGATCCTTTCCAGAAGATGGTTGAACTGTCCGTTAAAACAGTATAGGAGCCATCTTCAGCCGCACCGGCAGGGCCCGATTCATTCTTAGCTGCCGGCTTGCAGGAATAAAGAACCATTGCTCCGGCCAGAAATGATAACAAAAACATTTTTTTCATAGTCGTAAAGTTTTCTTAGTAACACTTAAGATCTCCGTTTGTTTAGTTCATTTATCGGTTGTTTTCTATATTTGAAACTGAAAAAGAGCGGATGAAACCCACATGTTTTGCAATCACCTTTTAATGTAATGTATTGAAAAACATATGGGTTCCGTCATATCGTAAAAAATCCACAGGATATTAAAATGAAACAAAACCTCCTGTATCTGTTTCTGCTGGCGAACATTGCCTGTACCAGCAATCATTACCCTTCCGCGCCTGCAAATCCTGATGCTTCGCCTGAAGCTGTGCAACTGCTGAATTTTTTGTATTCGATTCAGGGAAAGTATATTTTGTCAGGACAGCACAATTTCTTGTACGAACCGGTCAAATACACCGAACTTGTGCATCAGATCTCTGGCAGGTATCCTGTCGTCTGGGGATGTGATTTCAGTTTCAATGTATCAGGCGAAGATGCCAGGAAATTTCAGCATTGTGGTCCGGCCAATCTGATGGATTATGCCGACACATTCCGGTTCCATGGCATTCATCCTGATACCCTGAGGGAAAGGATGGTGCAGAAAGCCATTGAACTCTGGAAGAAGGGGCATATCATTACTCTGATGTGGCACCATTGTTTCCCTCCCCTGGGAGACACCTGCAATGGATCCTCGGTATGGGCCATGGAAAACAGACCATCTCCCGAACTTTGGGATTCGCTCGTAACCGAAGGCACTGCGCTCAACAATGCATGGAAAAAACAGGCTGAAATAATTGTTCCATGGCTGCAGAAACTCCGTGATGCTCACGTGCCTGTTCTGTGGAGGCCATATCACGAAATGAACGGAGTATGGTTCTGGTGGTGCAACCAGCAGGGCGAAAACGGATTTCCCAGGCTGTGGAAAATGATGTTCCGTTACTTCACCAGAGAAAAGAAACTGAACAACCTGCTCTGGGTATGGAATGCCAATGCTCCCAGAGACATTCCCGGCGATGAAGCCTACCCGTATTATTTGTTCTATCCTGGTAATGAGTATGTAGACGTGCTTGCCGCCGATGTTTACCGGAATGATTACAGGCAGGAACATCATAATCAGCTTGTTCTGCTGGGAAAGGGCAAACCCATTGCCATTGGGGAAACCGGCGATGTGCCTGTTGACAGCATTCTATCAGTCCAACCCCGGTGGACATGGTTTATGGTCTGGGGCTATTTTATCCGCTTCAGCCAGAACCCGCCCGAAAAGGTCAAGGCGTTGTACAATTCTTCCAGGGTGCTGACACTGGATGAACTGGTTATAAAAGAAGACGGGCTGCATTTAGCCAAACCGGAAAAGGAATTTTAAATTGCAGCTCTTCACTTAAGATTTTGTTAACCTCAAATAAACAGCCATGAAACGCGTTATTGTAGTTTTTGCTGACGGATTTGAAGAAGTGGAAGCCATTACACCGGTGGATGTTCTGCGCAGAGCCGGGTGTGAAGTTCAGATGGTTTCGGTAACAGGAAAAAAAGAAGTTACGAGCACGCGCGGAGTGCGAATAATTGCAGATGCATTATGGGAAGAAATATCCCCGGAGGAAGCTGACATGCTTGTTTTGCCGGGAGGGCAACCCGGTGCCGGGAATCTTGACCGGCATGAAGGGCTGAAAGGCGCATTGCACCGTTTTGCAGAAGAGAGCAGGTGGATTGCCGCTATCTGTGCGGCACCACTGGTACCAGGCCATCTGGGACTTCTCAAAGGAAAAAAGGTTACCTGCTTTCCGGGAACGGAAAAGGAACTGGAAGGAGCAGTTTGCACGGGCAATCCTGTCGAATCAGATGGTTTTGTACTCACAGGAAAGGGGGCCGGAGTGGCACTTCAGTTTTCACTTCTGCTGGTTGAGAAACTTCTGGGAAAAGAAAAGGCAGAAGAAATAAAGCACAGGATGATGGCTTAATATCTTAGATACGATAAACCAACCAACCATGAAAAAATTCTTGCTTCTTTTGACATTGCCGGCACTTTCTGTGTTTTATCTCCGTGCCGCTGCGATTTATGTGAGCCCTGTCGGGAATGATTCGGCAAACGGAACCCTGACCAGCCCGATGAAGTCTCCCGCTCTGGCGGCAAGGAAACTAAAGGCCGGAGACACGTTGTTTTTCCGCGCAGGAAGGTACCTGCTTACAGAACAGTTTGCAGATCATCCATCCGGGTGCGATGGAACACCAATAGTTTACAGCGGTTTCCCTGGCGAGCTGGCCATCCTGGATGCTTCAGCAATGAAATTGCCTGATGTGGAAAGAAGACAGAGGCCCGGACTGTATCATCAGGGAGCCGTTCAGTTAACCGGAGTCCGATGGCTGGTCATCAGAAATCTGACGGTAGAACATTCTCCTCTGGCCGGAATCGGTCTCTGGAACAGCTCCCATATCGATATCATCAACGTTACCACGAACCTGACCTTTGCTCCGGGCATCTGTGCGTGGCCGGGCTGTGAATACATCAGGGTGTTGGGCTGTACTGTCACAGGCGCCAATTCACATAAAATGAACCGCGATACAACCCGGTACCCAACCAGAAGAGAAGCACCTCACGAAGCCATCAGCATGTGTGCTTCCCATTTTGAAGTTGCATGGAATCATATTCATCACTGCGACAAGGAAGGAATTGATGTTAAAGAAACAGCGTCGCACGGGAAAGTTCATCATAACTATATTCATCATGTTGCCCGTCAGGGACTTTATGTGGATTCCTGGTTCGGAAAACTTGAAGATATTGAACTGTATGAAAATGTGGTTCATGACTGCGTGACAGGCTTTGCCGTATCAGCCGAAGGAGGACCCGTGGCAGACCGTATTTACCTTCATCACAACCTGTTCTATAATAACATAGGATGCGGAATATTCTTCAGCCGCTGGGGAAAGGATAACCTCCGCACCAACATTGTTGTTGAATACAATACAGTTGTACATTGCGGATATGGTGACGGAACAAAAAACTTCTGGCTTACGGCCGGAGGATGTTATCTTTATTCAGAAAATCTGTATAATATTCGTATTGCCAACAATGTTTTTTCTGACAACTGGCCTTTTCAGATCGGATTATCGTCATTGCTCAACAACAAAGACACACTCATAAGAAAAAAAATACACATAGAAAAAAACCTGATCGATGACAGAGTGAAGGGATTGAATTTCCCCATCTACCTGCATTGGCCCGAAGATTCAGTGTTTCGGTATAAAGGGGAAGACCCTCTGCAGGCCAGGATTACATTTGCCTCAGCTGATCAGGGCAACTTCACTATACAGAAAATCCGGCCTGACTCCGGCAAAAAGACTGAGGCAGGAGCTTTTCCTCAGATAATACAACATGGTTTCTGGTGGAAGGAATCGTTCCCTCCTGCTTTCTGACTTTTATTGCTGGTTTATCCCAGGTACCATGAATTAACATGTTAATTCATGGTACTTCGGTTTATCTGAAAAAAAGAAAGACGATGTAGCCGCAGTAAAGCAGAAGAAAAATTGCGGCTTCCCACCGGTCGAACTGTTTCTGAACGCCCGTGTGCATGCTGGCAAGAAGCACCAGAGAAACAATCAGGTACAATATAACATCCATATTGAAGGACGGCGGATAAGGGACTGAAGTTAATGTCACGGAGGTTCCGAGAATAAAAAGAATATTGAAAATATTCGAACCGATAACATTACCAATGGCCAGGCCGCTTCGTTTTTTCCATGCGGCAACTGCTGATGCCGCCAGCTCAGGCAGTGATGTCCCTCCGGCTATTAGTGTAAGGCCAATAATTTTCTCACTGATTCCGAAAGATTGTGCCATTTTTACCGCATTTTCAACCACCAGGCGGCCCCCAACCACTAACAGAATCAATCCCGCCAGAATCAGCAGAACAGTTTTTGCAGAACCGAAAACAACAGCAGGAACCTCTGGTACCAGATCGCCTTTCCTGTTGCGATAGCTGTATAGAAGAAAAAACAGAAAAAACACCAGAAAAATGGCACCATCATACCACCTGAGGATGTTATCGTTTGCTGAAAACCAGGAATCATTGCCCAGAACCAGTATCAGCATGCCGGCAAAAATCGAGTAGGGTATTTCATTCCGTATGGTTTTATCCTGAATGGGGATCGGGGAAATAAGACCGGAAATACCCAATATGAGAAGGAGATTAAAGATATTGCTTCCGATGATGTTTCCCAGCAGAACCTGTCCATGTCCGCCTGCAGAAGCAAACAGACTTACCACAAGTTCCGGGGCTGAAGTGCCGAAGGCAACAATGGTAAGGCCAATGGTAAGTTCCGAAAGGTGATATTTTCTTGCCAGCGAACTTGAACCATCAATCAGCCAGTCAGCCCCTTTGATGATAAAGACAAAACCAACTATCAGCAATACAATCCAAAGCCACATAGTTTCGTATTGATTAATATGATTTTCGCAATATTACAGATTTTCCAAAAATTGGAATTCCATTCAGAATTTATTGCTCCGCGTTCAGGGTTGACTTTTTTTCAAAATGGGTTGCCGGAATATTTTTAACCGAAGTTAACCAAAGAGAATACTCAGACTTCATCGGATGAACGATATTTGTTTCATTTCGTTGATTCTTTTTTTAGAAAACGATTAAAAATTCATATATTTGTCATTCAGCGGAATGGAGTTTGCCATGACAGAAAAGAACAAACATCTGAATGATCCTCTGAACAAAGATTTTGTTTCGACTGAGGACGGGAATGTGCAGTTTCTTATCCTGCACAATGATGAGATCCATACGTTCGATTATGTGATAGAGAGCCTGATCGACGTATGCCAGCATGAACCTGAGCAGGCAGAGCAGTGTGCCCTGATAGCTCATTACAAAGGCCAGTGCGATGTAAGGAAAGGCACCCGCGATACCCTTTCACCCATGAGGGAAGGACTAACCGAAAGAGGACTCACTGCAACCATTGATTAAATATGTCATTATTCGTTATCATCCTGCTCATTGTTCTCGGTATTGTACTGCTTCTTATCGAATTTCTTGTAATACCCGGAATCACCATAGCCGGAATAGGAGGCCTTGTGCTGATCGGCACCAGTATCTATTCTACCTACAAAAGCTATGGGAGCACAACCGGGAATATCGTGTTGGTTGTAACTTTTCTTCTTATTCTTGCAGCAACCTTTTTTGCACTGCGGTCAAAGACCTGGAGAAAGGTCATGCTGAACACTACGGTTGACGGGAAAGCAGCTGAATCGTTTGATGACAGGTTGAAACCGGGTGACCACGGAAAAGCTGTAACCCGGCTGGCTCCTATGGGGAATGCCATGTTTGGTGATATTATTACAGAAGTAAAAACCATGGGCGAATTTGTTGATGCCGGCACCGAAGTAGAAATTGTTAAAGTACATAACAAGGAAATTGTTGTAAAACCTATAACCCGTTCATAATATGGAAACTCCTGTATCATTTTTCTTCTGGATTATTGGTATCATCATACTGATCATCCTGTTTCTTTATCTGGTGCCATTGAATCTCTGGTTCCGTGCTCTTGTTTCGGGGGTGCATATTTCCCTTTTCCAGCTCATTTTTATGCGATGGAGGAAAGTGCCGCCGAGTATCATTGTCGGGGCCCTTATTGAAAGCACAAAAGCCGGAATCAAACTTGAGCGGAATGAACTGGAGGCGCACTATCTTGCAGGAGGTCACGTTGAACGTGTGGTACATGCCCTGGTAAGTGCATCAAAAGCCAACATTGATCTTTCGTTCAAAATGGCCACCGCCATTGACCTTGCAGGAAGAGATGTTTTTGACGCGGTGCAGATGTCAGTAAATCCTAAGGTTATCAATACTCCTCCAGTTACCGCTGTTGCCAAGGACGGGATTCAGCTGATCACCAAAGCCAGGGTAACTGTAAGGGCCAACATCAAACAGCTGGTCGGAGGTGCAGGAGAAGAAACAGTGCTGGCACGCGTCGGAGAAGGGATTGTTACAGCTATCGGGTCCTCCCTCAGCCACAAAGAAGTTCTTGAAAATCCTGACAAGATATCCAAAACGGTGCTGGCTAAAGGACTGGACGCCGGGACGGCTTTTGAAATACTCTCGATCGATATTGCCGACATTGATATCGGGAAAAATATCGGAGCGGTACTGCAGATGGACCAGGCTAATGCCGACAAGAATATTGCCCAGGCCAGAGCGGAGGAACGCCGGGCTATGGCCGTTGCCTATGAACAGGAAATGAAAGCCAAGGCACAGGAAGCAAGGGCAAAGGTAATCGAAGCGGAAGCACAGATACCGCTTGCCATTGCAGAAGCATTCCGCAGCGGAAATCTCGGGATTATGGATTACTACCGCATAAAAAATATTGAGGCCGACACCAACATGCGCGATTCAATTGCCAAACCGGGCCAGCCTCCCAAGAAAGAATAGAGAGATTCATTGCAGAGGCGGGGAAATCCCGCCTTTTCTATATTTTCTTTTTTTTGTTTGGAGGTTTATCAGGTTTTTTTACTTTTGTGCTGCCAAAAATTTTCCGGCTTTGGTTGTATTATTTCTTAAGCCGGGTATTTGGAAAGACAATCATCCGGAGAGGTGGGTGAGTGGCTGAAACCAACGGTTTGCTAAACCGTCGTTCCGCAACCGCGGAACCGGGGGTTCGAATCCCCCCCTCTCCGCAAACGGGGTGTAGCGCAGTTGGCTAGCGTACTTGCTTTGGGAGCAAG
>JAAYUG010000006.1 GCA_012517825.1 Bacteroidales bacterium
AGTGGCTGTGCTGCTGGTTCTCCGAACATGGCCTGTGCCCAGTCGGTATAAAAATCCTCTGTATTCAGGTCTCTTCCGCCGGGCTGGGGAGTGGTGTCATAGGTTGCTGCCTCCCATCCGGCTTTGGCCAGAGCGCCCAGGGCAGGAGCAATGCTTTGTGTTCTCCAGTGAATGCCCATCAACCCTGTGCAGCCGTATCTGAGTGCATCGGCAGCATCTTTTCTTACTCTACCTGCCCACAACTGCGGACTTACAAGAGCAGGATCATCCTCCAGCCAGCTGATCTGCCATTTGGGTCGGCCCGAAAGACCTGCGAAGCCTGGTTCAACAGGGCTGAACCCTACGTCGCGGTTAATACAGCTGAAAGGCATGGATTTTGGTAACACCTTATCGAACCATGTGCGGTCAAACGAAGGGCCCAGAACCCATCCACAGGTAGCCAGGGTGAAGGGGGATTGTGTTTCTTTCAGGGCCTGCAGGGCCAGCTGAATATCCTGAACGGTCTTTTTTACCTGTTCCCTGGTTTCTCCCTCCCATGTCCAGCCTTCCGGTGTCCAGAGCCAGTAATAGTCGGGCGGGGAAAGAATTTTCAGCCGGGTAAAAATGCCTTTATAGATGGTCAGGACGGCATCGGGAGAATCGGGATGCATTCCCTTGTTTTTCAGTTTTTCCTGTACTTTCCGTGGAATGGTCAGGGGAGTTTCTGTGCCAACGCAGACCTTAATGCCCAGTTTGCGGGCGAAGGAAAAGGTTCTGCTCTGGATGGCTCCCAGATTATTGAAAATGCTGATGTTTTCGTCATCGGAATGCGGCCATGGGCTCACATCGCGCATGTACGAGGCGCTGTAAACATCGGTTCCGAGCAGGTTGGCAGTTCCAAAAGAGAAAGATGATGTAGGTTTCCCCCAGTAGCCCCAGGTACTGTCAACGGTAGTGAAATGCATGGCAGGGTATGCTGATGTTACATTCCCGTCTTCCTGAACATCTTCCGGCAATCCGATCCAGACCATCGGTTCGGCTTTGGAGGTGAAATTAGGACCTAGCGGGTATGACTCGGGATAAGTATGGAAGCCGATAAAGTTCATCCGCATTTTAGCCATCTGGCTGACAACGGTTTTGTATTCATCTTCATCCCACCAGTCAGGGCCTTCAGGGAAGTCGTGGAACGGCAGAATGCCCCGTAAGGCAAATAAGGGTCTGGCAGAAAGGTTGAGGTCAGGCAGGGAAAATGAAAGCGGCTTGTCAGGAATCACGTCAGCGTGCAGAAAAAATCGCACGCCAAGCGTCTCAATAAAATGATAGCAGGCATACAGTGTGGCCACTGAATCCCTTCCGCAGAGCAGAAGAATTTTCTTTCCCGAAGGCGGATTGAGGGTAATGATTTTATATTCCTGTTCCTGCATGGAGGCAATTGCTTTGTGAAGGCTATCGGGTACCGGCAAAGAAGCCGGGAGATTTCCAGCCGAAGCGATCAGAATAACCTGGGTACGCTTTGCCTCAGCCGGCGCAAATTGCCTGACTGAAGGAAGAACTCCTGTGCGCAGGTAGAGATACCTTCTGATTTCATGAGCCCCTAAGGTTTCGGAAGAAGAGGCTTTATCAGGCAGGGAGATGAAATAATCGGGCTGACGGGTGCAGCCTGCCAGGCAGGAGATACCTATCAGCAACCTGATGACCGAAGAGAGCGGGAAACTTTTCATTACGGCAGATTTTAAAAAGAAAAGAGAGAAAATGTACCGAAAGATAAAACTTTGCCCTTATCCTGCAAAATAGTATTCCCGGTAAAGAAAAAAGCGAAATTCTCTGTCGGCTTTTTTCCCTGATTTCACATCCGCCTTCGGTCAAATCGAAAATTTTGCTAAATTTAGTTATCCGTTTTAGCTTTCGGGGTAAAATGGGTTATTGTTTTAATAATCAGTTTAATACAAATGAAAAAGTTCCTTTTCTTTTCTGTATTTGAGGCAATTTGCCTTTGTTCAGTATTTGCAGATAAACCCCCTGCCAAATTTGGGAAAGTGAGCAAGGAAGAACTGGAGATGAAAATTTACGACAAAGACACTTCGGCCCCGGCAGTGATACTTTGTGATTATGGATATTTTGACGGAATCCAGTTTCAGTTTACCCGGCTTACACGTATAAAGATATTAAAAAAAGAAGGGTTATCATGGAGTAATTATGTACTTCCCACTGAATCGAAATCCGAGGTGAGAGGGATTACCTTCCGTCTGGAGGGTGCGAATGTTGTGGAGGACAAACTGGATAAAAAGTCGGTTTTTCTGGAGCGGGTTACGGAAAACCGGTATCGAACCAGGGTGGCGATGCCCAATGTTCAGGTTGGATCGGTTATTGACATCGAGTACTATTTTACTGGTTTTCCATCTGAATGGAAATTTCAGGAAACTATTCCTGTTGTCTGGAGTGAACTGATTATTGAAGAATCGCAGTACCTGAGGTATCAGAAAAACTTTTTTGGATACGAGCAACTATTTTATACGTCGGGTTCACGCTGGATTGCAAGAGATATGCCTGCTTTCAAGGAAGAACCGTATATCAATTCTGCCAGTAATTACCTTACCAAATTTGAATTTGATATTCTTGACATAAATTTTCCCGGATTTTACAGGTCATTTACCAATACATGGGATAATGTTGCTCAGAGGCTGAGAGAAAACGACTATTTTGGCAAGGCAATTAAGGGATCAGCCTATCTTAACGGTCTTGCAAAAGAAATTTCGGAAAAAAACCTGTCTGAAGAGCAAAAAATTGAGGCGGCCTATAATGCAATAAGGGAAAATATGAAGTGGAACGGAATCCATAGCCTTACTACTTCGTTTACTGAAATGATTTTTTCTTTCAAGAAGAAGTCAGGCAACTCGGCTGACATTAACATCATGCTATTGCAATTACTCGATAAGCTTGGTTTTGAAGTATATCCGGTAGTGCTCAGTACGCGTGACAATGGAGTGCTTTCTCCTATTAATCCCAGTCTTAACAAGCTCAATCATGTAATAGTGTATGTGAAAACAAGCAAAGAATCTTTATTGATTGACGCTACCGAAGATTATATGCCTTATTCCCTCATTCCTTTCAAATGCATTAATTGGCAAGGTCGATTAATTGAAAAAGAAAAAAATGAATGGATTGAACTGAAAACGAAGGGAAAAGATAAATTGATCAGAGTTTACAATCTTGCCTTAACAGATGACCTTACCATGACAGGTGAAATGATATGCGACAGATTTGATTATGCTGCTTACGATTTCAGGAAGGATTTCGGTTCATACAATAGCCGGGATGAATTTCTTACTGAACTGGAAAGGAAAAATCCCGGCTTGAAAATTACGTCTTGCGATATCGAAAACATAGATAGTTTAAGCAAGCCCGTTAAGGAAAGGTACAGGATGACCCTGGCCAATCAGGTAGAAAATGCAGGTAATGAATTTTATCTGTATCCGTTTGTTGGTGAAAAATGGAAGGAAAATCCTTTCAGGAATAGCCTCCGGAAATATCCGGTTGATTTTGGTTACAAGATTGAACATATGGAAGTTTTTTCCTATACATTACCGGATAATTTTGAAGTTGTTTCATTACCTCAATCATTGAAAATAAGTTTACCTGACAATGCAGCCAGTTTTATATGTGATTTTAAATTAATAAATAAACAACTTTTAATCAATACTAAATTATTGGTGAATAAGGAGATGTTTCTGCCGGCTGAATACCCCGGTTTACGCGAGTTTTATGATCAGATGATTAAGAAACAGTCGGAACCTATAGTGTTAAAAAAAATATAATAAATTTTCTGCATAGAAAATTACAAATGATCGCTCTAATTCAAGGTACATAATTTTATGATTTTACAAACGTTGAATGAATTGACGTATGATGAGAACGAACATCATTTCGGGCCTTGCCGCTTTAATATTCCTAATCCAGCCGGTTTGTTCAAAAGAAATAAAATACAGGTTGTCGGATGTAAGTAATGAATTAAAGCAAAATGTCAAGGCTGTAATCCGAAACCACTCGGTAGAACTGGAGATTTTCTCTCCCGAGCAGGCCGTTAAACGGGTAATTTATGCTGTAACTGTGCTTAAGGATAACGGGATGGACAAAGCAAATTTTATGCAGTTTTGTAATAAGTTTATTACCATCAGCAAGATTCATGGTACTGTTTACAATAAGGACGGAGAACCTGTTCAAAGAATTTCGGGAGATGAAATTCTTGATTATAGTGCTATTTCAGGTTTTAGTCTGTACCAGGACAGCCGGGTTAAATTTATTCAGCCCAAATACCGCATCGTACCGTTTACTGTTGAATATACTTATGAAATAAAGTACGATGGGTTACTTTCTTTTCCTGAGTGGATGCCTTGTGAAGATTACAATATTTCTGTCGAGCAATCGTCTGTTACAATTATTACCCCTTCTGCCTATAAATTCAGGTATAAAGAAATGAACCTGAATGCTCAGCCTGAAATTCTGGAGAAAAACCAGAAAAAAATTTACAAATGGCATCTTGTTTCGTTTCCGGCATTGAGCAAGGAAGAATACAGTCTGCCAGTTACGGCCATTGTGCCTGCTGTTTATTTTGCTCCGACGGATTTTGTTATGGATAAATATACCGGAAATTGTGAGACATGGGAAAGTTTCGGTAATTGGTTCCGGAGTTTGAATGAAGGAAAAAATAACCTTACTGAAGAACGAAGGAAGGAAATCCGTAATTTGGTAAATGGTGCTGAAAACGACCGGGACAAGATCAGAATCCTGTATCAGTACATGCAAAACCGCACAAGGTATGTAAGTATTCAACTTGGTATCGGAGGCTGGCAGCCTTTTGATGCTGCTGTTGTTGATAAAACCGGTTACGGAGACTGCAAGGCACTGACCAACTATATGAAAACTCTGCTTGAATGTGCCGGTATCAGATCGTATTATACCCTCGTCAATGCCGGAAGGGATAAAAACGTCTTTCTAAGTGATTTCCCGAGCAATCAGTTTAATCATGTCATTTTGTTTGTTCCGCTCAAAGAAGATACGGTATGGCTTGAATGCACCAGTCAGCATTCGCCGTTTGGTTACCTGGGCACATTTACCGACGACAGGGACGTCCTTGTCATTAGCGAATCAGGGGGTGTTCTGGTAAGGACACCTTCCTTCAGTTCTGAGGAGAACAGCAAAACGTCCAGCATGGAGGTTAAAATCAGTAAGGGGATTTCTTTGGTAAACCTGTGTATCAGTTATAGCGGTATGTTTTACGACGAAATGATGCCGGTTTTCATGGATGACTTTGAAGGACGCAAGAAGAAAGTAGAAAACATACTGAATGTGCAGAATTCTGATATTCGTTCGTTTGAATTTCGGCAGGTTCGTGAGAAGATACCTGCATTAAAATTGGTCGCTGCAATGGAATTCAGAAATCTGAGCACCGAAGTGAACAAAAGACTCATCATTCCTGTAACTTTGTTCAAGAGAACCGAAATTCCATCTCTGTCGGCAAGGGAAAGAAGATCGGATATTTATATTGAACGGTCTTTCTCCGTCTGCGACTCATTGCGATTTGTTCTCCCGGAGCATTATCAGATGGAGCAGATTCCTGAGAACAGACAGTTGGTCTCTCCATATGGTAAATATACCCTGGAACTATCAAAGGATGGCAACCAGATTCTTGCTATAAGGAAGCTGGTTCTCAATAAGGGCATTTATCCACGCCAGGGATACGATCGTTTCTATTCCTTCATTGATAATATCAACAAGCTCGATAACAGCAAAATAATTTTACAAAATGAATAACAACAGCAATAAGGTTTTATTAAACCGATTTCTTTAAGAGTGAGTAAATATTTTTATCTTGCTGGTCAGAAAAATCCAATAAACAAATGCCATGAAACATTCTTATTATTTTTTGCTTTGTATTGCGATTTACAGTTTGGTTAGCTGTACTCCAAAAAGTTCCCAGAAACTTGTATGGAGCGATGAATTTGACTATACGGGTCTTCCTGATCCGGCCCGCTGGTCGTATGATACAGGCGGCCATGGATGGGGCAATAATGAACTGGAGTATTATACCGAAAAGCGGCTTGAGAATGCCCGGGTAGAAAATGGAAATCTTATTATTGAAGCGAGAAAAGAAGATTTCGGGGGAAGGAATTATACTTCAGCCCGGCTGGTAACCAAAGAAAAAGGTGACTGGCTGTACGGAAGGATTGAAGTAAGGGCCAAACTTCCCTCCGGGGTTGGAACCTGGCCTGCCATCTGGATGCTTCCTACCGACTGGGAATATGGTGGTTGGCCTCATAGCGGCGAGATCGACATCATGGAACATGTCGGTTTTAATCCCGGTGTGATTCATGGCACAGTGCATACCGGGGCTTTTAACCATATGATCGGGACCCAGAAAGGGGATACCATCCGGGTAAATGATGCCATGGAAGCTTTCCACATCTATGCCGTGGAATGGACTCCGGAAAAGATCGATTTTTTCGTTGACAAAACCAGGTATTTTACCTTCATGAACTCCGGCAAAGGATCTGACGAGTGGCCTTTTGACAAACGTTTTCACCTTATACTCAATATAGCCGTCGGAGGAAGCTGGGGTGGACAGAAAGGCATTGACAGTACCGCATTTCCTGCGACAATGATGGTGGATTATGTAAGGGTTTACCAATCTAAATAAAGAGCCATTTGTTCCGGATTCAATTTGTGTAGTAACCCGTTGGTAGTGGCTCCGGTGTGATAAATTCCGTATAACTCTGGTTTGTCTTTTGCTTTTTTGGCTTCATAAATCCGGGTAATCTTCCGGGATGTTGTTATAAAAAGAACTGTTATTTATGAAAAAGCTGATAATTTTTTTGCTCGGAGTTTTTGCCGCAGGAGGGGTCGTTTTTCCGCAGGTTCCGGCCGACAGTCTTCTTCCGGTGCGTGGATTCTGCATAGCGGCGCCCAAGTCTGCCGATGTGGATCGTTTCATACGGTTTATCGGGGAGGAGCTGGTTCCCCGGAAGGTAAATACCCTCATCCTCAGGGTAGATTACAGGTATCAGTACGAAAGCCATCCGGAGCTAAGGGAAGAAGGCGCTCTGACAAAGGCAGAAATGCGGAAAATTGTCACGGCCTGTAAAAAGAGCGGAATTGCGCTGATACCTCAGATAAATCTTCTGGGGCATCAGTCCTGGGCCAGTACGCCAAACAAATTGCTTTCGGTGTACCCGGAGTTTGATGAAACTCCCTGGGTAAAAATGCCTGAGAAATATGAATGGCCTAATGCAGACAATCTATATTGCAAAAGTTACTGTCCGTTGCATCCGAGGGTGCATGAGGTAATTTTTGCTCTGGTGGACGAACTATGCGATGTGTGTGAAGCCGGAGCTTTTCATGCCGGCATGGATGAGGTTTTCTACATTGGCGAATCACGGTGCCCCCGATGTGCAGGATATGACAAAGCCGAACTGTTTGCCGGCGAAGTAAGGCTGATCAGGGACCATCTGGCATTAAAGGGCCGCACTTTGTGGATATGGGGTGACAGGCTGATCGACGGGAAAACCACCGGACTGGGAGAATGGGAAGCAAGCTTTAACAGTACGCACAGGGCTGTTGATCTTATCCCTAAAGATGTGGTTATCTGCGACTGGCATTACGAGCAGGCGGTTCCTACTGCCGTTTATTTTGCCATGAAAGGTTTTCGCGTGGTAAGTTGTCCCTGGCGCAGGCCGGAAGTTGCCGTTCAGCAGGTAAACGATATGATTCGTTTCCGGAAAAATTCCCCTCCTGAGATGAGCGGAAGGTTTCAGGGGGTTGTTCAAACGGTGTGGGCAGATGCCGGAGCATTTATGGACGATTTTTACGGAATCAGAAAAAACGAAGAGGAAGATGCCGGAGGCAACCAAACTCCTTCGGCATGTTTCAGGGCTTTATTCAGCGCGATACCTTAGTACCGGCTAACCAAACAGTTTAATAACGGATTCTCCTGAAGTCGATTGTTCCGACTGTTCTGCCCGGCTTACTGCGAATGCTTATATGAAAACGGGTGGGAAAATCATCGGGCTTATCGGTCTGCTGGGATCGTGTGATACGGAATGTCCAGGAATTTCCTACCCTTTCAACAGCTTCAGGAAGCATACGGCCATACATTTCAACATCCCAGTCTTTGAATTCAAGACCCCAGTCCTTTGACCAGTCGCATGTTACCATCCGGAAGCTGATTTCGTATTGTCCGATGTGATCAACATAGGGAGTGAGGTCGAAGATCATCTCTTTCCACTCGTCCGTAAATGTGTTTGCATCCCAGCTGCCAATTGTTATGGTCCGGTTTTCTGATCCCGATGACAAACCGGTAGTTTCATACCCTCTGACATCATAAACGGAAAAGGAGGATAGCACGGGCCGGGCTTTGGCTTCTGTTATTCTGAGCCTGACCTTTTCCAGTCGTTTCTCAGGGAAAGGGTCAATCTTCATTGTTCCGACAGAACTTCCTTCACAAAGTTTAATCCATGCATTATTTGCATACCCCTCCAGTACGTAGGCGCGTATTCTTTGTCCCTTTGCTATGTCTTCCCGGATAATGGCATGATTTATTGAAACCGGCTTGTTAAAGGCCATGATGAACTCATATCCTTCTCCTGAAATGGTTTTTATTGGTTTTTCAAACCTTCTTCTGATTTCTTCCCCGAAGGCTTTATAAATTTTTGCATGCGAAGCGGGGATCAGGCCCGTTGTATCGGGGGTTGAATTCAGGAGCATCACGGCTCCACGGCCGGCCGATTTGTAATAGATGTCCATCAGCTGGTCAACGTTCAGCAGAAGGTGGTCGGTATTGGGAGCCCAGAACCATTTATGTCCCCCGTTTTTCAGCAGAGGAAGGTCAACTTCCACCGGCGCATAAGCATCACCGTCCGGATCGGAGTGCAGGGCAGTTGCTACACCGGTCCTTACATCAGAACTTTTCAGTGTGTACCAGTTGGGGTAAGGAGCTATGCCGTCTTCGTTTCCCACCCATCGGATAGTGGCCTGTGGTCCCTGAAAAATTACAGCATCAGAGGCATATTCCTTCAAAATATCAGATACATCTATTACACAACTCCCATCGAACCATACTTCCTGCATAGGACCGTATTTTGTAAGTACTTCGGTAAGCTGTTGCCGGAATACCTTGTTATAGGCTTCCTGTTTTGCCGGGTCTTTGGTACGTCCTCCGCTGCCGATTCCGGCACCCCAGTTATCATCTCCTGGATAAATATATACTCCAAGTCCAAGGCCATATTTTCGGCAGGAAGCAGACAGGTCAGCCAGCACGTCTCCCTTACCGTTTCGCCAGGGGATGTTCCTCACGCAATAATCGGTTGTATTAGTCTGCCACCAGCAGAAACCTCCTGTATGTTTTGCTACAAACAAAATCATTTTTGCCCCCCATGACCTGGCTACTTCGCACCATTGGTCGGTGTTTAGCAGATAGGGATTCATCCTGGAGAGGGGCAGGGTATGATCATCATACTCCTTCCCGGTCCATGTTGTAGGATTGAAATGAACAAACATGATGCGTTCATACTTTTGCCATCGTAACTGTGGTTTCGACGGGAGGGGTATGTGAAAGGTATCGGTTTGCTGGGCTTCTGCGGGTAATAATATAACAAGGAGGCAGGCACTGAGCCATGCCAGCATATTTACTTTCGGACGGAGCAGGGCTGCTTTTCTCATTCTATTCAACACTGAGAAACAAACTAATTAATTGATTTCAAGAATTTTAATATTACGGAACCATATCGGGGCGTGGGCATGTTTGCCCTGAAAACCTATATGACCCTTTGCTGCTAGCGATGCAACAGGTTTGCTTAGCCAGGAAGGTATTTCAGTGCCGTCAGGGTTCTTTCTGGCATCTGTCCAGAGGTCCATATTCATTTCGGTAATCAGTTCTCCGTTCAGCATAACCCAGATCATGCGGTCCTTGCAGGTAATGGTCATCCGGTTCCATTCCCCGGGTTTCTTTACCAGGCTTTTTGCAGGAGCCAGGTGGCCGAAAATGGCGCCACAATGCCAGCTGGCCGGTGCTTTCGCCCATTCTTCTGCAAAATCATCGGCAATCTGCACTTCCACCGAATTGGGAATCCAGTTGTTTATGTCAGAGCAATGAAGAATGATCCCGCTGTTGGTTCCATGATCTGTTTTAAATTCGAGATCCAGAATGAACGATGCATATTCCTGTTTTGTCCAGATGGCTTCATCTTTCGAGGCAGTGAGAATGCCGTTTTCGTATGTCCATACTCCTTCCGGATAAAGTGCATTTTTCAGATCAGGAGTAAAAAGATCCTTCCATTGGCTTGCATCGGGATGGGTCTTCGGAGGAATTTCCATTTTCTGCGCCCGGGAAGAATAACACAACAAAACGGAAAATAACAGAAAGATAAAATTTCTCATAGTTGATACGATTTAATGCCGTAAATATATATACTTGATTCATTCATTAGTGCATGACAGAGAAATGTTTCCCATAGATGGAACCGTTTAGTTGTTCCGGCTTACTTGTATGTACTTTTATAAACGTCTTGTTTGACAAAAGGATTTCCTGCATATTTACCCCAAAATTTATCTGATTATGCTGGTTAAAAAAGGATTGGTGATTTTGCTTGTGCTGGTAAGTTTCAAAGCTGTTTCGCAGCAGCGGTATTATATTACCAAAAGCTGGCTGTTTATGCCGGGTGACAGCATTGTATATGCCGAAGCGGAATACAACGATGGTCACTGGAAGCTGATAGATGCCGGCAGTCCTTGGCAGGCCTTTGGTTATCAGCAGGCGGGTCATGGATGGTACCGCTATCATCTGAAGGTGCCAACTCAGCTCAAACCGGCTATTCGGAACATGGGCTTCATGAAAATCCATTTCGGAGAAGTGTCGGAGGCGGCACAGTTTTACTTTAACGGACGCGGACTGGGTGAATCAGGCACCCTGCCGCCACGTTTCATTAAGGCTCCTCAGGGGAAAGTTGTGGAATACTATATCAGCGAAAGTGAAATACGCTGGGATACCATCAATATTATCGCGGTTCGGGTTTATTCTTCCGACTCCCTCAAAGGAGGGATTACAAAGGGGCCTTTGTTTTATTATGTTCCGCGTGAACTGAAATAAAGCGGTGTCAGCCGGAAGTAAGAATACCGAAACGGTATTATCAGCACCATTGCGTAAGAAATTGGTAGCTCGCTTTTTAACAGGCACAGAAGGTTGCAACAAAGAAAGAATCGTTAATAGCCTGCTTCGTAAATGGCAGGATGTATTGTGCCTTTCCGGCCGGCAGGATCGGTAAACCTGAATCGCACCAGCAGAGGCTGTTTGCCTGAAATATTCTTCCGGTCAATCTCTGCCACGGCCCATGAAAGTCCGCTCCAGATCTGTTTGTTGTAATTTATCCGAAGAGGAAGCTCATTCTTTCCCTGAAATACATTGATCTTAAGAAGTTCACCGATGAATTTTCCATCGGGTGGTGAGCCACCGGTAATTCTGAGGGGATGATCGTCTTCTGCTGTAAGAGTGAAGACCAGCCGGAGATCATAAGGTCCCTGGTAACTGAAACGGGTTTGCACTTCATTGATGCCGGAGGTTTCCCACACAGCCGGGAAGGGTTTGATCTGCTGCGGAATCACAACGTCATCCTGAATACCCAGATCCAGCTCAGGTGCGGCATAAATTCCGGTACCAACAAGGGCCATCTGTTCCGGGCCAAGTGTTAGATCTTTCGGCCCGAGAACGGGGACAAAACCTGCATCGGTAAAAAGAATACGCATTGGCCCATATTCTCCGGCAGGGAATGTTATTTTTGCCGGCTCCTGCGAAGGATTAACGGCCGTTATCAGGCAGCCGTCTTCTTTTTCAGCCAGGTAACCGTAGGGTAGGCCTTTGCCGGGTATCTCCCCGAACAGGGAGATTCTTCCGCTGCGCTGGAAGGTGTATAACAGCCTCTGTACCATAGCAAACCAGTATCCGTCTTTCTGATCGAGCAGATCCATATTTCCGTAATAGGTGTTCATGCGGCCTCCGCGGGCGGCTGAAAGAATCAGCATTCCTTTCCATGCCTGTTTAGCCCGGTAGTAGCAGGTTCCGGTGGTTCCGATCATGAAGGAGGAATTGTCGATGCGGTGCAAAGGTACTCCGTTGAAATGGTACTGAAAGACCATATGGTCGGAATAGATGTCTTTCGAACGCCAGAAGTTCATGCAGGGGATGTCGGCAGGACGTGGATCGCCGCAGTACAGCGAGTCGAATACCTCCAGCCAGCGGAGATCTACCGTCTTTCGAAAAACCGGATGGGTGTCAGACATGTCGCCACCGTATCCATTGTATGCCAGAAGTTTAATGTCCGGATTTTTCAGGCGGAATTGTTTCAGGGCATCGAACCAGGCTTCCTTGTTTTTACGGGTAATTTCTTCAGGTGTATAAAGCCGGGATGCAACTTCGGTGGCTACACCGAAATCGGCAAAATCGAACTTAAACATCCGGATGCCTCGGTTATACCATTGCTGAAGGGTTTCAATATGGTAAGCGAGAAAATTGCCAGAATGCAGGCTCATAACCTGGTTGAGCCATCCGCCGGCGGAGGATTCCCATTCCGGTTTTTTCAGCATCCAGGGGTCGGTTGACCAGCCGGTTATGTTGGTAGAAATCCAGAGGCCCGGTTTTATTCCATTGTCATAGCAGGTTTTGATCCAGCGTTCATGGCCATGGGGCCATTTTTCGCGGTCAAATTCGCGGAATCCTTCGTGCTTGTCAAACCAGAACATATCGAGCAGATAGTAATCGAACTGGACGCCCAGGTTTTTCAGCCTGATAAGTGCTTCCAGTTCCTTCATGGCCAGTTCTTCGGTAAGGGGCACATTGTCCGAAAGCTGATCATGGGCAGCCCAGGAAATGTAAACCGAAAGAGGCCTGTCAATATCGGCATAGAGCGATTGTAACGGACTTTTAATCCTGGAAAAAGCTTTTTTGGGTAACAGGCTTGCCATTGCTCCCAGTCCAAGTAATGAAAGGGATTCTCGACGGTTCATGGTTATTGGTAAATTAAATTCAACATTGTATTTAAGCAGGACGATTCCGAAAGTTAATCCAAACGGATCATTTTTTCAGTCATCCACTTGGTTTTTTTCGGAAACGGGATAACCCTGATTAACTCATCTGGTTAAGCTCAGTTCTCAGGTATCTGATGAACAACCGGGTTTAAATATAACAATTTGTTATTGACTTTCAGATCAGGCATCAGGTTTCACATTTTCACAACTACCAGTGCCTTTTCGGGTATCGCCCTGAAAATGATTTTTGCATCCCTTCTTGGGAGCCGGATCCTGATAAACGGTTTATAATCTGGCGGTTTCAGCATGGCCAGATTTTTTAGCGACGACAGGGCCGAATGCCATTTCTGCCCCAGCAGGAAGGTGTGGTAGGCTGTTTTTCCCGGCAGGCTGTCGGGAATGGTTTCGTTGAAAAGCAATATGAACCCTTGCTCTGTTTCAAGGGCAAAGTGCACCGGATCGCGGTTGGTGGTATCGGGTGCAATGTCGGGGCTGTATTCGGATGTGTCGCGGGGGGCTATTTTCACCATTACAGGAATTTTAGGAATGGTTGATTGAAATGTATCGATTTTCCAGGGTGAAGCAAAGAGCCCGATGCGGGCTTCAGGGCAAAGGGTTTTGAAAAAGCGACTGATGTGTATTTCTGATATTTTTATGCGGTACAGCATAACCCCTTTCAGCTCAAGCTGGGCAATGCTGTCGGGAAGGTCGAGAATGAGAACGATGGAATCAGACTGGGCGGCTTTAATCCGGTTCAGAAGAAAGGATTTTTCCTTGCGCAGGCTGTCCATCTGTGGGTCAATGGCAAAGGTTTTTTTGCGGACAGAATTTCCGTTGGTGTCGGAAGAAAACTGCCGGCAAAACCGGTCGGATAACCTGACGGCTGCCTGCATGTTCATGTAGGTAGTGTAAATCAGAATGGCAAGCAGCAGGGAGCCTGTTATGACCATTAAACGACGGAGCCGGTGGTTCATACTCGTTCTCTGTTAGAAGATATATACTTTTGATCCGATCATAAGGGTGTGATAGGCCGCTTCAAGGTCTTCATCCTTAAGGCGGATGCAACCATGGGTAACCGGCATGCCGAAGAAGCGGGTATAGATGGTTCCGTGAATGAGGTATCCGTTTCCGATGGGCATGGCATAGTCGCCAAGCACACCGGCCTCAAAACGGGAGAGATCATTGGGTGGAGGGATAGGGAGGCCTTCTTCAACAAACGACCAATCAGGTCGTCTCCATACAGGAGAAGTAATTTTTCCCTGAATGGTATATACCCCTTTCGGGGTTTGGAAAAGCCACTCCCGTTTGTCGTGCGACTTCAGAAGGGTGTAACTTCCTGTACTGCAAACGCCGCTGCGGATAAGCTTACGGTTTCGGTAGAGATAGAAGCGGTTGTCGGTAGTATTGACAACCAGATAGGGATTCCATGGGGTCAGGTTCCGGAATTTATTCTGCAGAATGTTCAGTTCACTCCGGGCCACTTTAAGCTCATTTTTGTACTTTTTACTGGTAAGGTAGGTGCTGTCAGGGGCTGAAATCCGGGGCGAAACAAAGGCGGCTTCCTGCAGGGCCGGGATGAGGAAAATCAGGAAAGCCAGATAAAGGAGAAGGGCGCCTGCCGGGATGGAAACCAGAAGAAGGCGGTTAACAACCCGGGAAGGCTTTTCATCCTGGTTCAGGATATCAGAGTTTGCCGGAAAATCTTCTGTTATATTGTTCATAGGTTGGGGTATGAAGTGACGCCATGCCGTAATAATGCTGTATCCAGGTCTTCAAGTGACCCGACAATGACTACCGGTGTTCCCTGGTCTGCTATATTGTAAACTTTGAGCATGTCGGAGTTTTCAAGGGCAATGCATCCATCGGTCCAGTCTATTTGTTTCCCTCCTCCGCCGTGGATTTCGATGAGGCCTCCGATGGAGACGTATTTCGGAATAATCCCCTGTTTCTTTTCCCGGTCAAAACGCGCCATGTCGTCAGCATTTGGATAACTCAAAAGCAAAGCTCTGAAATATTTTGTTTTGCCGGGAGGTATTTTGGTTTTTACACTGTATAAACCTTCGGGAGTAGCTTTGTCACCTTTCATCCGCTTCGGTTGCATCCAGTTGGAACCAAATTCGGCATCGAAAACATATTTCTTTTTCCCTGCCTGATAAACAATTAGTTGACGGGCAAACTTATCGACAACGATGAGTGTAGATCTGGTGTTTGCTGATTTTTCGATGGCTGAAGCGGCCATCTTCTTCCAGCGGGGCAGAGACTGAAAATAATCCAGAAGTTTCTGGCGGATTTCCTGAAAAACCGGAACTAACAGGGATTCGGATTTTTGTGCCTTATAACCTGCCTCAAGGAAAGCTTTCTGTTGGTATTGAATTTCCGATTCCCTGAGCAATAATTTGCCGGAAGAAATATCATTCATTTGCTTCTCCGAAAGAGGGAGTTTCCTCAGAAGATCGTTCAATGTATGAATAATTTCGTTCAGAGAATCGATTTTCTGAACTACGGTATTTTCAAGACTTTTTGCCAGATTTCTGGAGTGACTGATGGCCTGCTTGGATTTGTCGGCGGAGAGCCTGGCATAGTCGATTACGTCGGAATAGTCGCGGAAGAAAATTACCCGCTGGTTTTCCCTTTTCCAGCAAAGCATTGCTGAATCAAACAGAGCGGAGGCTTTACCGAATAGTTCCGGAGCATACTTCTGGGCCTGACATTGCCTGGCCAGAGCAAGGGAGACCCGCGCATAATCAACCTTATCGGCCGGAGAGTCAGGTACTGAACGAAACAAGAGAATAATAAGAGCAATACCGAATGCAACCGGAGTAGAAATTATAAACGCTTTCCGAATCATCTTTCTCCTCATCTTCCTTCTGCTTTTCTTGCGTAGTTGGCTCTGTAAAAATAAAAGTTTACTGAAAAAAAAAGGTGTCTGATGCAACAATCAGACACCCTTTCCATAGTTTATCACGGTTTTATTTTTTGCCTTTAACTTTGGCAATGGCATTTTCCAGTTCGGTCTTCACCGAAGTAACGGTTTCCTTGGCAGCCTTCAGTTTGTTGACAGCATCCATGTATTTGCCGCCTTCGAGCTGGGTTTTGCCTTCGTTCAGAGCAGCTTCGGCAGTTGTCAGTTCGTTTTTCATCTGTTCCAGAACGGCAGCACCTTCTTTACCTCTGGGGGCTTTCTTCATCAGCTTCTGGGTTTCATCCATCAGGCCGGTAATTTCAGTAACCAGTCCTTCAGCTTCTTTCTTTACTTCTTCCTTTTTGGCAGCAACACCAGCTGTTACTTCATGAGCCCTGGTAGCAATCCATTCCAGTTTCTGGGTTACCGGACCATACTTTTTGAAGAGCTTTGACTTCTGCGCTTCAATTTCTGTGTTGGCAGCATTCAGCGAATCCTGCAGGGCTGTAAAATCGGCAGCCAGATACACATCGGCTTCAGCCAGTTTGGCAGAATCAATAGCTGCTTTGGCAGCATCCAGTTTTTCCTGCGGAAGTTTTCCGCAACTGCTAAGAAAAGCAACCATAGCAAGGGTTGCAAGGGCAAACAATACTTTGTTTCTCATATACAATCAAATTTTGGGGTTAAAAGTTTCTGTTCATTAATGAGTTGAAAAACAAGCGCAAATTTATAATCAAATTTGATACCACGTATGTAAAAAGGAAAAAAAATTGATTAAAGTCATTGTAAATTTATTAACAATAACGAAATCAATGTGTTAATATGAGGTGTCGGAAGCATAACTCAAAGAGGTTTCTCAGCGGAGAATCAAATTTTGTTACGAATCAATCTCAATGCGGCAAACGAAAATTCCGCCGGTTGTATACCGGGCAATGCTTTGAATAAATGGTAATTTTGCTCCGTTTTAAAGTGCATCGAACAGGAAAACCAGCCTCCATTCCCGGTATGCCTCCAGGCAGGGGAGGCACCCGATTTCATATTCATCCCTTTCAGCTGGTATTCTTTTTCTGAGTCGGAATTCCCGTTGAAAACCCTGTCGGCAACTCTTTGTTTTTTACGGATTTTTTGAAAGAAACGGGTCGGGAGTATCTGGCAGCCATACACTCATTTCCCCTCTTCCCCGGTGCGAGCGGGCGTAATAGGGTATCAGGCAGAGGGGAGTTTCTTTTTCTGTCAGTTTGTTGTCAGCCGCTTTAACCATACGTAACGCTTTTCCTTTCAGCACCGTAATTCCTCCCAGAAGGCCCGGTTGATAAACAGCCTTGAATGATGCAGTGTCGGGGAGTACGATCGTACTTATTTCTCCGTCGTTGTCGGCAAATTCAGCACAGTAAACAACAGGACCGTATTCCACGGCACATTTGTTTCTGTCATCTTCCACTTTGTCATGAGCTTTTACCAGAAGCGGCTGCATGGGTAGGATCATTTCAATGGTATCACCGTTTTTCCATTTTCGTGACAGAACGGCATACCCGTTTTTTTCTTCAAAGGGGAAATATTGGCCGTTAACGGTAATGCTTATCGGCTTTTGCGAATGGGTAACATAGGAATAGAGGTCGCCCGGCAATACCTGATTGCGTGCCCATCCCGGAATGCGCAATTTGAAAGTCCATTTTTCCCGGGGTATTTCCACGAGTGTTATCAGGATATGCCCGTCCCACGGATAGGTGGTGTGCTGTTTAAGATGGATAGTTTTGTTTTTCCCGGGGTGAAAAGAAGTTTCATTTCCGGCAAACAGGTTGACAAATATGGTATCCTTTCGGAAAGCATACATATAACCCGGCACGGAAGGAATAAAGCGTGTAAGGTTGGTCGGACAGCAGGAGCAATCGAACCAGGGTTTTCGTTCCTGACCCTTTTTGTCAACTTCCAGAGGATTGGGGTAAAAAAAGCGGTCGCCCGAAAGGCTCAGCCCGCTAAGCACACCGTTGTAAAGCGTCCGTTCAAGGACGTCAATATATTTTGCATCGCCGTACAGCAGAAACATCCTGAAATTCCACATACAACTGGCAATGGCAGCACATGTTTCATTGTAAGCTGTTTTGTTAGGCAGTTCATAATTGGCTCCGAATGCTTCACCGTAGGAAGAGGAACCAACCCCTCCGGTAAGGTATGTTTTTTTTGTTACCACGTTATTCCACAATTTTTCAACAGCATTCCGGTAGTCTTTGTTTCCGGTTAAAGCAGCAATATCTGTCATGCCGGAGTACATATACATCGCTCTTACAGCATGACCAACAGCTTCGTCCTGAAGTATTACCGGCTTGTGATCCTGCCAGTAGCGGCCATCCTGAAACTGATCCGGGTGTTCCACTTTTTCGTACTGGTGTTTTCCCCGGGCATCGAGGAAGAACTTTGCAAGAGAAAGATACCGTTCGTCATGGGCAATCCGGTACAGCTTGACCAGTCCGGTTTCGATGATCTGGTGTCCCGGGGCAACTTCCCGCTTTCCCGGTCCAAAAGTCCGGCAAAGAAGTTCTGCATTCTTCAGAGCAATATCCAGCAGGTTTTTCTTGCCCGTGGCATAGTAATGAGCGGCGGCTGCTTCGTAAAGATGCCCCATGTTGTATAGTTCATGGCTGTTGTCCCGTTCGTTCTCCCATCGTGCTTTGCCCGCCCAGGGATGAACATTTTTTCCTATGGTACGGGTGGTATACAGGTAGCCGTCAGGTTCCTGTGCTTTGCCAATTAACCAGATCAGACTATCGAGATAATGGTCGAGTGCAGAATCGGGCCTTACCATCAGGGCGTATGAAGCCCCTTCAATGATTTTATAAAGATCGGAATCATCAAATGGGAATGCCGTGCAGAATTCTCCTTCTTTCAGACCGGCAGCAAAGGCAAAATTGTCCACACGTCCGGTTTCTTCACATTTTCTGAATGCATAAGGTATGGTTACCCGTATGACAGTGTCGATCCGGGGGCGCCAGAAACTATCGTTCAGATGAACTTCGGTAAATTGAACTTCAGAGTAAGGATAGTCGTGCATTGCAGGCTTATGTGTGCATGCTACGGTTGCCAGAAGCAAAATCACGGACAGAGTGTATCTCATTGTATTATAGATGATAAAAAGCCTGAATTTTATTAATCAGTTTAATTTCGTTCATTCCATCAGCTGCAGTTTCAGTTTCATTGGCAGTTTTTCAGATATCTGATAGCGGAACAGGAAACATGGCGGGTTATTTTGCCATCCATTCAAAAGCCTATTTCAGTTCCAGCACAATAACCGACATTGGGGGCATTTCCACATCAAGAACTCCGTTTTTCAGTGATGCATTTTTGAATGGAGCGGGTTTAATGTTGTCGGGGTTCTCAAAGGTATTGTGGGCATCCATGACGGGAGCGGTTAGGATACGACCGGTGACCGTTGAAACATTGGCACCGCGGATTTCGGTGCTGAAGCTCATCTTGTTTTTGGGATGTATGTTGACAAGCGTAATGTGAATCAGGCCGTTCTTGTCTCTTGAGGCAGAAATGCTGAGTGCGGGAAGTTTTGTGCCCTGGTATTCATAATAATCCTGCTGTGTAATATCGAATGGCAGGAGAGTGGCATCCTGATGAACCTTGTACATTTCGAAGACATGATATGTTGGGGTGAGCACCGTTTTCTCGTCCTTTGTAAGAATGAGAGCCTGCAGTACATTGACTGTCTGGGCGAGGTTGGCCATTTTAATCCGGTCGGCCTTTTTGTTAAAGTAGTTCAGGGAAACACCAGCCACAAGGGCATCGCGCAAAGTATTCTGCTGATAGAGAAATCCGGGATTTGTGCCGGGTTCAACGTCGTACCATGTACCCCATTCGTCAATTACCAGGGCGACATTTTTGGCGGGGTCGTATTTGTTCATGATGGCAATATGCCGGTCGATGGCATTTTCAATTTTAATGCACCGGTTCAGGATGTCGAAGTATCGGTCTTCAGGGAAGCCGGTAGCGGGGCCTTTGTCGTTCCAGTTGGTAGTATAATAGTGAAGAGAAATTCCCCACATCATCCAGTGGGGGATTTTCTGCATCAGTACTTCAGTCCAGTTGTAGTCCTCGGAATTTGCCCCGCCGGCGATCTTCAACAGGCGATTGTTGCCGTAGTTACGGCAGAAAGTTGCATACCGTCTGAACTGGTCGGCATAAAATTCGGGGGTCATGTTTCCGCCGCAGCCCCAGCTTTCATTACCTACACCCCAGAATTTCACATTCCAGGGTTTGTCACGGCCGTTTTTACGGCGCAGGTCGGTCATGGGGCTCACCGCATCGGAATTGAGGTACTCGACCCATTTTGACATTTCTTCCACGGTTCCGCTACCTACATTGCCGCAGATGTAAGGCTCGGCTCCCAGTTGTTCGCATAAATCCATGAATTCATGTGTTCCGAAACTGTTGTCTTCAGTTACACCACCCCAGTGGGTGTTGATCATTTTGGGCCGCAGTTCCCTTGGTCCGATGCCGTCCATCCAATGGTATTCGTCGGCAAAACAACCTCCGGGCCAACGCAGATTCGGAATCTGAATCTTTTTCAGTGCCTCTACAACGTCGTTTCTTATACCCCGGGTGTTGGGAATAGGGGAATTTTCACCTACCCAGTATCCGCCATAGATGCAATGCCCCAGATGTTCGGAAAAATGTCCGTAAATGTGACGGCTGATCATATATTTACCAAGATCGGCATTAATAACTGCCCGGGTCTTTAACACACCGGAGCCGGTTTGGGCAGCGAGCGAAAAACAAACTGTCATCACCGCAAATAAGCTGAAAATACGATGCATGGATTTCATAGGACGGTTTTTTTAATTGTAAAATTTATTTTGTCTTTCCATATGCAGTCAATCATGTTCTGCGACAACCCGTCATCGGCAGTATAATGCTGGAACCTCAGAGCCTCTTTCTGCCCTTTGGAAGGAAGGCCTGTGAGGAAACAGAAGAGAAGGAAAACCCCTTTTCTGCCAATACTTTTTACCGTCAGGAACATGCAGGATGCGTTTAATCCTGTCTGCTAAAATAATAATAAAAAGTGTCAAAATTACATTTTCAGAACAGGTTCTCGGTGGTGAAAGCGGTAAAGATATGGTGCCTTGTGGGCCCGGCCGGAGTAATGTTTTCTGAGCCTTTCGAGATAGCCTAGTGCCAGCATGCGGCGTTGAAAATTGGTCCGCACAAGCTTCTTCTGCAAAATCGTCTCATAGCAGGTCTGAAGATCCTTCATGGTAAAAGGTTCGGGTAAAATATTCCCTCCTGCCAGCCATGCATCGAGTTCATTTCTGAGTTTTTTCAGGGCATGACCTATTATGTCGGCATGGTCAAAAAACATGGGAGGCAAATGAAGAGGATCGTGCCAGCTGATTCCTCCGGAAAACTGATCCGGTACAGGGGCAACCTTCGTGTTGTCAACCAGCGTATAGTAGCAAACCGAGATAAACCGCTTTGCAACCCATGCCTTCATTTCCTCGTCAATCTCTTTTTCTTTCAGAATCTCACGAAGGGCTTCCGCTTGCACACGGTCTTTCTTCCCGGCGGTGAAAAACTGTTCCAGGTGAACATTTTTCAGCCCGGTGCGTTCATTAACAATCCGCCTGGCTGCTTCTTCAAGATCTTCTTCCCTGCCGATGTATCCTCCGGGCAATACAAACCACGGGCTTTCGAATAACTGCAGTACCAGAACCTTAAGGCTTCCGTTGTGGTAGCCAAATACCACCACATCGACCGAAATGTGCGGAAGGAATTCTTTTTCCAGAGCAGTTCCGGAAATCGATAACTTTCTGTTTATCTTTTTCATCATATTGCAAATTAAAGAAATTTTTGTATTATTGTATCATTAAGATACAATAAAAATTTATGTTCTGTTTTGCTTAATGATCAAGGGAGTCGGGAACAGGGAGAGTTTGTCATCATGTCGGTGGAAATTCCCGGGATGTTAAGGAAGCGAAATGTGTCTGGAACAAATAACTAAACTGACTAAATAACCAAAATCTGATGTGCTTATGAAAAACAAATCCATTATTTCAATCAGCTTACTGGGTCTTGCGTTGCTGGTATCATGCAGCAGCGGCCCGGCCAAACTGGGCAAGGCACCTGTCAAAAAACTGGTGGCTTCCATGACCCTGGAGCAGAAGGCAGAACTTGTTGTCGGAACAGGAATGTTTTTTGAGATACCTGATTCCATTCTGGCAATGATGCCAGGGGGAGTGAATCCTTTTGCCCCGAAGAAAGAGGAACTCAATGATTCGGCTTACTGGGTGATGGTGGAAAAAATAAGGAATCTGGTGCCGGGAGCAGCCGGTCGTACAGCCGAATTTGAAAGCCTGGGCATACCGACTAACGTTTTGTGTGATGGTCCGGCCGGCCTCAGGATAAATCCCATGCGCAAAGGAGACAGCAATACCTATTTTTGCACTGCATTCCCCATTGCTACCCTGCTGGCCTCCAGCTGGGATACGGCTCTGGTTAGATCGGTTGGCGAATCGATGGGAAATGAAGTGCTGGAATACGGGGCCGATGTCATCCTTGGCCCGGGCATGAATCTGCAAAGAAATCCGCTCTGCGGAAGGAATTTTGAGTATTATTCCGAAGATCCCCTCATTACAGGTAAAATGGCTGCTGCCATGGTGAGAGGCATTCAGTCGCAGGGTGTTGGTACTTCCATAAAGCATTTTGCAGCCAACAACCAGGAAACCAACCGGAATACGGTGAACACTATCGTGAGCGAAAGAGCACTTCGCGAGCTGTATCTTGAGGGTTTCCGCATTGCCGTTCAGGAAGGGCAGCCGTGGACGGTTATGTCGTCCTATAACAAAATCAACGGTACTTATACTTCAGAAAGCCATGACCTGCTGACGAAAATCTTGCGCAATGACTGGGGATTCAAAGGGTATGTCATGACCGACTGGGGTGGGGGAAAAGATCCGGTGGCCCAGATGAAAGCCGGTAATGACCTGCTGATGCCCGGAAGCGGGAAACAGATCAGTGAGATTATTCAGGCGGTAAAAGAGGGCAAACTGGAAGAAAAAGTTCTGGACAAAAATGTTGAAAACATCCTGAATATTGTTCTTAAATCACCGAAGTTCAGGGGGTATGCTTATTCAAACAAGCCGGATCTGAAGGCGCACGCTGAGGTGACCCGGAAGGCAGCTGCCGAAGGAATGGTGCTTTTGAAGAACGGCAACAATGCCCTGCCGTTTTCGAATATTAAAAAGGTAGCCATTTTCGGAGTGGGTTCCTTTAATCTGATCTCAGGCGGTACCGGGAGCGGGGATGTAAACGAGGCGTATACTGTGTCGCTTGTTCAGGGACTCGAAAATGCCGGACTCACCATTGAGGAAAAGAGTATGAAAGAGCAACTGGATCACATTCAGAAGGCAAAAGCACAACAGCCTAAGCAACGTCGGTTCTTCTTTATGCCTCCTCCGGTTATTCCGGAATTTCCGGTGAAGCCGGCACTTGCTTCTGCTGCTGCCCGGAATGCTGATGCTGCTCTGATTACCATCAGCCGGATATCCGGTGAAGGTGCCGACAGAAAAGCCGAAAAGGGCGATTTTTACCTCAGCGATGAGGAAATAAACCTCATAAAAACCGTAAGCAGTTCATTTCATGCCGCAGGGAAAAAGGTTGTGGTGGTGCTGAATATTGGCGGTGTAATTGAAACCGCCAGCTGGAGGGATATTCCCGACGCTGTTCTTCTGGCATGGCAGCCGGGGCAGGAAGCAGGCAATTCCATTGCCGATGTTCTTCTGGGAAAGGTTAATCCTTCGGGGAAACTGGCCTGTACATTTCCGATGAAGTATGACGATGTGCCTTCCGCAAAGAATTTCCCGGGTATTGAACTTCCGGATACTTCAACCCGTAAACCCGGTTCCCCGCTTGAGGAAGCATTCCTGCGCGCCAAACCGGCCGAAGTGGTATATGAAGAAGATATTTTTGTCGGATACCGCTATTTTACCACATTCAACGTTCCTGTTGCCTATGAATTCGGTTACGGCTTGTCGTATACCACCTTTGACGTCAGCAACATGGTGGCATCATCCGGTCAGTTTGCAGGGAAATATGAATTCAGTGTGGATGTTAAAAATACCGGTAATGCCCCCGGACGGGAAGTCGTTCAGGTTTATCTGTCAGCACCGGCGGGAAAGCTTGTAAAACCTGCTGAAAAGCTGGTGGCCTTTGCCAAAACTTCCCTTCTGCAGCCGGGAGAAACACAGACATTGCACTTTGTGCTTACTCCCCGCGACCTTGCTTCATTTGATGAGGCCACCAGTTCCTGGATAGCAGAAAAGGGGAATTATGAAGTGCGTGTAGGGGTTTCATCACTTGACATCCGGCAGAAGGCAACTTTTGAGCTGGCGAATGATCTGACCGTTGAGAAAAACACAAAGGCACTGGTACCTGACAGGGAAATTAAGGTGTTAAGGCCTTAATCAAGATAATTTAACCCGGATTGCGCATCAGGAGGGAAAGCGAACTGATGCGCAGTGGGTTGGCCTTATGGGATGGCATCCGGGTTAATCCCGCTGAAACGGAGTGGAAGCGGCCCTTGTGGCGGATTGCGCATCAGGAGGGAAAGCGAACTGATGCGCAGTGGGTTGGCCTTATGGGATGGCATCCGGGTTAATCCCGCTGAAACGGAGTGGAAGCGGCCCTTGTGGCGGATTGCGCA
>JAAYUG010000007.1 GCA_012517825.1 Bacteroidales bacterium
CAAAGAAAATCAACAGGTTACTTAGATACCTGGTTGCAATGAAAATTTTCCTTTTGTATGGAAGCATGGGTGAAAGGTTTGAAGGAAAAGTAAGATTCCTTTAAATTGAATCGAAAAACCTGGTTTAAAAACCTGCAATAATGAGGAAATGATTTGAAAACCTTGTTTTTATGAGTTTTTGGAATGCTGATTGCTTGTTTGTTTTTCTTCTGGAATAGTAAACCACGGCATAATAGGTTGCAAAAAAATGTTTAAAAGGCAATACAAAAAATAAAACCAAAATTGCGTTATTAGGCTAAGTAACTTTGTAATTATTTTAAACAACATCATAAAGCGAAACAAAAAAATGAGAATGACTTTAAGGAAAATAAGAAGAATGGTGCCTTTTGGGTACCATTGGAAAAATATTTGGGAAACACTTCTTTTATTTATGATAATATATCTTCCATCCTTTTCCCAAAATCTTTATTACAGAGGTTTTCTGGAATCCGGCATTTTAGCTGGTACAAACGGAAGTCTCCCTTTTTGGATGATAAGTAATAAATACGGTCGTTTTTCTCCAAAAAATTTTAACAGTTATTTGGACGGTGGATTTTTAATTGATTCTATTAATACGGGGAAGAAAAATCTAAAACTAAATGGGGGATTGGAGGGATTTCTGCGATGGGATGGAACATGGAAGACATGGATCCAGCAGGGCTATGCAGGTGTAACATGGGGGAAGTTTTCTGCTTTTGCAGGAAATAAGGAAGAACATTTTGGTATGCAGGATCCTGATTTAAGTAGCGGATTTGTTATTTGGTCAGCGAATGCAAGGACTTTACCAAAGGTTTCAATTGGAGTGACAAATTGGACAGAAGTGCCGTTTACGAAGCATTTTGTTCATTTTAAGGGAGGATTGGCACACGGATGGTTTGGGAATGATGGATATGTAAAAAATGTTTATTTTCATCAAAAGTATGTTTATTTCCGGATTGGGGGAGATAAAAAGTATCATATAAACTTAGGTTTTCATCATATTGCCCAGTGGGCTGGTGTTTCGCCTGAATATGGCAAACTACCCAGTTCCTTAGGCGACTTTATAAAAGTGTGTTTTGCACTGGAAAGTGATTCTGCTGATTCAAAATTACCTTATACTGAAAGCCATAACCGCATAGGAAATCACCTTGGTACGCGCGATATTTCATTCGATTATCTATTTAAAAATGGAACGAAGATATTGTTATACTGGCAAAATTTTATTGAAGATATTACGGGACTGGGATTCAGGAATGCAATGGATGGATTGTGGGGTTTACAAATTTCGCTAAAGCAAAAAATAGGTATAAATTATGAATATGTTAATACAGTGACCGATCCTTCTTTACCTATTGTTAACGGTGATATATGGGGGCTTGATGATTATTTTAATAATGCAATTTATAAATCATATACTTACAAAAAATATACACTTGGTAATCCATTTATAACTTCACCTATCATTTTTACTGACGA
This sequence comes from Bacteroidales bacterium, assembly GCA_012517825.1. Lineage (NCBI taxonomy): Bacteria > Pseudomonadati > Bacteroidota > Bacteroidia > Bacteroidales > Bacteroidales bacterium. The sequence goes on from JAAYUG010000007.1 coordinate 1,495, forward strand.
AAACACTCCTTACAATATTTCTAATAACAGAATTTGTGCTCATTATGTTGCACTTAAATATATTTCGCTAAATTCAGCATTTTTACTAAAATATTCTTATTCCAAAAATTATGGTGGAAGGCATCTTTTATTTAGTCCTCCTTTAGTTCAACATTCAATTTATTGTTCAATTGAAAAAAATATTAACTGGATCAATAGAATTATATGCAAAATAGGAATAGGAATTGATTCAGGAGAATTTTATGGAAATAGAATTGGTTTAGGTATATCGATCCTGTATTATATTATTTGAAAAAAGAAAAAGCATATATCTTTTTTTACGACTATGATACAGAGCCTTTTGGAGGAAGATTTTTCTTCCAATTAAGCTCTATCTTTGAAAGGGAATACGTATTATGTTTCGATGGGAATCTCAAATTTTTCAAAAAGACGTTTTGCAGAATTGGTTATTTCATTTAAATGCCAGCTATCATTGATTTTAATCATTTTAAGATCCGAAAGCATCTGTATAAGGTCATTCACAGAATATTTTTTAAGCAAGTCTCTATTTTTCCTGTTTTGTGCGATCACGTCGCGCACAAAACAGGAGTGGCTCAATTTCACACGAAATTCCTGGCTCAGTTTGTCCCGGAATTGGTGGCTCAATTTGATCCGGAATAATCAGCCTCGTGAATAAAATCAAGCTCCCCTCCTCCCATATGAGGCTCGGAAAGAAATATTCTGCCCGCCATATTCATTCTTCTTTAAACCCAAAAATGGGTTATTATTTTATGCTAAAAAAGGTTTTAAAAATAATCGAAAAATATTTTTTCAGTGTAGGCTGTCGTAAATATTCGAGATTGAGCCGTATTTTATCAGGCATAATATGCTGGATGTAATAAGCCTCGGTGTCTTCGGCCTGGCTTAAAATTTCATTTTCATTGACATACTTGATCGAGGCCAGGTCGGTAATGCCGGGACGAAAATTCAATATCTGACGTTGTTCGTCGTTGTAAAGGTCAACATACTTCCGGACCTCGGGACGAGGGCCAACCAACGACATGTCACCCTTGAGAACATTGATCAACTGCGGTAATTCATCGATCTTGTACTTACGCAGAAAATAGCCTACCGGCGTAATACGCGGATCCCTTTGCCCAACAGTCAACAGTCCTTTTCGGTCGGCATCCTGATACATGGTGCGAAACTTGATAAGCGAAAAGTCGCGATTACCCTTGCCCACCCGTTTTTGCAAAAAAAATACCGGACCCTTACTGCTGCATTTTATTAATACAGCTACTATAAGAAACACGGGCAGGAGAATAATCAATCCCAACAACGAAAACAGAATATCCAAAAAACGTATCATGCTAAAACCTCTTTTACCGATTGTACGACTGACTCAACAACCTGTTGTTGCTGCTGATCTGTAATGTCGTAGAAAACAGGCAACGATATTTCCTGAGCATAATTGCGATATGCTACCGGATAATCGTTGATATCATACCCCAGCTTTTTGTAAGCGGTAAGCAAGGGTAAGGGTTGAAAATGCACGTTAACCGAAACATCCCGATCGAAAATCCTCTGAATAATGCGGTCGCGCTGGCTCTCGTCGACTCCCTTAATGCGCAGCAGATAGGCATGATAAGATGTTACCTTATCGCCGTCGGTCAATGGGGGTAAGATAGCCCAGTCATACTTCCCCAGATGCTGATTATAGAACTCACACACCTGTCTGCGTTTAACGAGCGTATCGTTATCGTAGCGGGCAAGTTCGATCAGCCCAATCGAAGCCTGAATGTCGGTCATGTTGGCCTTGTAACCCGCCTCAATGACATCGTATCGCCATGCCCCCTTTTGCATCTTAGCCAGCGCATCCTTTGACTGGCCATGAAGGGAATAAATGCACAAATATTGATACAGTGCCTGATTGTCGAAAGGATCAGGTAAATTCAGGGCCACAGCTCCCCCTTCGGCCGTAGTGAGATTTTTAACAGCATGGAACGAGAATACCGTAATATCGGCTACAGAACCTATTTTGGCACCTTTATAGCTTGCACCCAGCGAATGGGCTGCATCGGCCAGGATGAGTATTCGCCCCAACTGCTGCTGTACTCCGTTACTGGGCCGAAACAGGTTACGGACATCCTTATCGTTAACAATCTGGTAAAGATCGTCGTAGTCGCAGGGGAAACCGGCAATATCAACCGGCATAATAACCTTGGTACGGGGAGTAATAGCTTCCCTCACCTTTTGAGGATTGATATTAAAATCGTGGGCATTGACGTCGACCATCACGGGTTTGGCGCCACAGTGCACCACCACATTGGCCGTAGCGCAATAGGTATATGCAGGCACAATCACCTCGTCGCCGGGTCCAACGCCAAACCAGCGAAGCATCAGCTCAAGCCCCGCAGTTGCTGAATTAAGACATAGGGTTGCCTTACAACCCGAATATTTCGTAAGTCGCTTTTCAAAAAGTTTGGTTTTGGGCCCTGTAGTTATCCAACCGGATTTAAGGGTATCTATCACTTCGTCAATAATCAACTGATCAATACGAGGCGGTGAGAATGGGATCATAACAATTATCTTAAAATTTTATAAGCCAATTTTCGCACAAAGGTAGGTGCTATTGTAATAAAAAACATACCCAAAGCATATACATTAGCTATGGGGCTATAATTCAGGTCTTTGTTAATTTTTATTCTGTCTTTCAACATTTGCAGGGCTCTTCTATATCCCCCGCGACGTGATTTATAAAATGCATCGCTCACTCTGAACTGTAGAATAACATCGGGCAGGTTGGCAAAAATACATCCGTTTTTAAAACCCTGATACCAAAGCTGTGTGTCCTGGTTTTTACGATATTTTTCGTTATACCATCCGGCTTTTTCAAAGAATCGTTTTCTGAACATTACGGCAGGATGCGCCAAAGGATCACGTTTGCTGAAAAAACGATAACAGTCTTGATGAGTCAAGGGATAATGTATGGTTTTATTTTTGGGATTACCCTGTTCATCGATTTCTTCAATAGCCCCCCCTACCACATCCACCTCGGGATGATTTACCAGAAAATTAATCTGTTTTTCAATTCTATGGGGCAGGGCAATATCATCGGCATCCATGCGGGCAATAAACTCATAACCCTGCTGTATACAATAGCGAATTCCGTCGTTGAGAACCGCAGCAAGACCACGGTTAGTGGGGAATTTTAGCATATTTACATGTCCTTGAATATTACATAACTTTTGCTCAAGTTCAGAAGCAATAGGACCGTCGCATAAGATTATAAGGTCAACATTGACCGTTTGTTTTAACAAGCTTTCAATAGCCTTATCCACATATTGGGGTAAATCGTTGAGGTATACCGGCAAAAGACAGGCAATGCTATTCATGGACAGTAAAATTTATGAAATAAAGTTTTCTCATTCCCTCATGAACCGAGTCAAAATATATTCTTGTACCATTATAATTCCAGCGAGGATGTAAATCGCAACGGGTTTGTTCGTAATACTTCAATGATTCGTAAAAGGAACCTATTTCAGTTAGTTGTTCAGTTTGCAAATTATAAACCCACAAATGTTTATGACGTGCCCGATCGGGATAGGTATCAAAGACTACCCAGTTACCATAAACATTGGGGTGCCCATCACCCATGTTATTCATATCGGGATTCAATATTTTTTCAATTTTTTTTGTATGGATATCAATTATATAATATCCATCGCCATGGTCATAACGTCGCATGTAGGCAATAATCTGGGATGTACTAAGCCAGAAACAATGGCTTACCATTTCATGGTCAGAAAGTAAAGTTAATGCTCCCGTTTGTATATTTGAAAGAATTAAACGATCGTATTTTCTGCCGTTGAGGAAATAACGATGTAAAAAAATAAAATATTCACCGTCAGGGGAAAACAATATATGATTAACCTTATGAATTGCCGACTCAAAAACAGGATCATAATGAAGATTCATGATTTTTCTCAGACTTAAAAATAGTCCAAAAGAACTATTTGCCAAATCTCCCTTATATATTCCATCGGAATCGACATCTTTTAAGTCTATAATTGGTTTAATATTAATATATCCATAGTCGGAACGCAATAAGGCAAGACGGGAAAAGTTGAGCGACAGTACAACATTTTTATATACATCATAAACAGGAAAAGGATACATACTAACGGTGCAATCTTTGGCAACATCAATTAATTTTGCAACAAACTTATTTTCAAGGGGGTCATAATCATTAAAAATAAATTTGTAATCATCAATCCATTGAATTTTGGAACCTTGCTGCCAATTGTAGGCAAAAGAATTCCATGATCGAAGCACTGTTTTTTTTTGCAGGTCGTATAAAACAATAGTAATAGGTTGACTTGAAGACGGTTTTTTTGTTGTAGGGAAAGGGGAGGCATGGAAAATAACATATTCGCCGGTTCGGTTTTCCGGCGACTTATCATAATATCCAAAAAACGATTCCCTATCGAGGAGGGGAAATAATTGGAAATGGGTATAAACCTCATATTTTTTACGGTAAATAATAAAATTAAAAGCCTGATACAGTCGCTTAATAAAAGATTTTAAAGCAGGAAAACGATTTAACCAACGAGCCAACTGGCGTTCAAATACATTGTACATAAACAGAACTGGTTAGTTTTATTTAAAGATTCTGGTAATTAATCCCCAGCAATAGCCTAATCTGTAATATATTCTTTTGAAGATAGAATTGGGACTTTTAAACTGAGATGTATTACTCCCATGTCTACGATAATAAATCAATTTATCCGGGATAAACTTTACGTTATAAAAGAAAGCAGCAATGTTTCCCACCCATCGGTCGTGGGATTGGATATATTTGGGGAAGGGCAATGCTTTTTCCAGAATTTTTCTTCGGAAAGCCACACAACTCCCTTGGTAGGGTGTAGTAAAAAATAAGGCCATGAACTTGTTTTTATGAATTTTTAGTTCGGGCACATATCGGGTATTGTAAATGATATTAAGATTTTCGTCAGTAACATAGCAGTCGCTGATAACATAATCGGCTTTCTGCAGCGCATCGACCATAACGCTTACCTTATTGGGGAGCCATACGTCATCCTGATCACTCATAAAAATATATTCACCCTGTGCATGCTGTAAAGCAAATTCCATATTAAAGGTTGGATTCCTGAAAGGTTCGTGAGGCACAATTTTAATCCTTTTGTCATTAAAAGCCTGAATTATAGTTAGGGTGCTATCGGAAGAACCATCATCCGAAACTATTATTTCATCATTATCCGATAATTGATCAATAATTGATTGCAGTTGTTCAGAAATATATTTTTCACCATTATATGTAATCAGACAAACAGACACCATAAGTTTATAAATTTTCGTTTAATACTTCCTGAATTGCTTCAAGATAACGATACTGGTTAACTGTATCAGGTTCAAGGTAAGCTCCTTCGCACCACTCATTCCAAGCATTGACAAAAATATAACTGGTCTGATAAATATTACGAACGATTTTTATTTTTTGGCGTAAATAATTTTTAAATTCTTCCTTGGTAGCTTCAGTAACAACCAATCCTTCGATACCACGACGAGGCGTATTATCCCAGCCAACAAATACTCCACCATAGGTACCCTTGGATGATATTTTGCGCAATGATTTATTGGCTATGTTTTTGAATTCTATTACAGCATAATAGGGAATGCTTGTCCCGAATAACTTATTCAGCGTTCTAATCACAAGTCTTCGAATTCTTTTTATATTCAGACTAACGTAATCGTTGTTAAAACTGCGAGCAGGTTCAAATTCAACTTTTGCAGAAAAAGGTAGCATTCGAGAATCGGGGGATGCATCTCTAAGTGTTTCAACAAAGTGTATTCCCGGCATCCCATGCTGTTTAGCCAATTCAATCCATGTTTCCATCATTTCCTTACAATTTTCAATCGATTTTGACTTGTAGATAAGAAACATAGGTTGACCATCAACTTTAATATACCTTTCATCCTGAAAAAACGGCAACAAATAATTAAAATGTCTTATCCAATCATCTTTATCTCCATAATTCTGAGGCATGAGCACTTCGTTACCCTTACCGCTCCAGGTCCGTGTCCATGGCTCATTGGCCCATGAGAAACAGAAATTGATTTGGATATCTTTATGCTGCAACAAATTCTCAGCAGGTTTTTCCAGCAACAATTTTCCATTAAACCAGTAATGGTAAAAACAAAATCCGAATATTCCATACCTGCGAGCAAGTTCTGCCTGATGTTTTAGTGGTTCAATAACCGATAAATCGTAATAATTGTTGTTCAAAGGAACTCTTGGCTGCCTATGTCCTTTAAAAATAGGCTGTGCTCTTCGGGTATTGGTCCATTCTGTAAAACCTGGCCCCCACCAGCGATTGTTTTCCTCTATTTCATGAAATTGGGGCAAATAAAAGGCAATGAATTTTATCGGTGACAGACGTTCCATCTCAATATCAGATTCTTATTAACATTAAATATTTCAACACTTTATCCGAAACTTCAGGTACCCTAATTTTTGATTTTTTCTTCCATGATTCGATTGTAAAAATATTTCAGCATTTCAATATTTTTTTGAACCGAATACATTTGGATAACTTTACTCTGTGCAAACTTAATCATGGGAAGATATCGGTCAATACCTTCTTGCGTCAGTTTTAACAATAATTCCATGAGTTGTTTGTCATTGTCATACAACAATCCCATTTGATTCTCCCCGAGAATTTCGCTTGTTCCACCAGAATTTCGGCCGATAACCAGACAACCATTATAAATGGCTTCCACTGTAACAAATCCAAATGCTTCGTGATACGATGGCACAATGGTAGCGGTTGCCTTTTGCATATATTGTGCTACATCCTTTTGATAGCCTAAGCATTTAATCCTTTCTTCCAGTCGGTTGCGATTAATGAACTGATGTATCTGCCGCTCAACTTTTGCCGATCCATTTCCAATAATCAACAACTGATAGGTTGAATCGAACCGACAGAATTCCTTAAAAACTTCAACCAGACCTATAATTCCCTTTCCAACTGAAATGCGTCCGACAAACAAGAAATATTTTTGTTTGTCGGCAATTAACGATGGAGATGTTGTTGAAACCACTCCGTCATAAATTACCGTTGCATTAGCAACCTGAAAGTAATTTCGGACCGCATGGGAAACAGTTATCACAAAATTGTTTCTATCCTGAATTTTGTTTTTAAATGAAGAAAAAGTGGGAAACGGAATCATACCAAAGTCAAGAGTTTGAAATTCACGCAAATACCAAACATGTGGGATTCCTAATAATTTCGCAACAGAATAACCGATATGAACGGGACCAACATTTGTATGAATAATATCCGGGTTTAAGTGCTTAGCCAGTTTTATTAATTTCTTTTTTGCCCTATAATTAAAAATAATCATCCTTATCAGGCGAGGGAAAAAAAGCATTACATCCCTGAAATTACTGGTTGATGGCCATACATGAAAAAAATTTTTAATAATGGAATATGAAATATTTCTTTCTTCGAGTTCCTTACAAAAAGGCCCATCCGAACCAACAACAACAAAAGGCACAATATCCTCATCCATATGATCGAAAATATGGAGAAGTGCTTTATTATCGCCCCACAATGCCGAACTGCAAGTTACATAAAGAATTTTCTTAGGTACCATATGCTATTTGTTGCTTTGCCTGTTGGTCATGTAGAGATTTTAGGTATGCCAAACCCGTAATAAAGATAATCAGGGTAATTTCGGCCAAAGGATAGGTATTTTGAAGATAGCATACAAAATAGGTAATGAGCATATTAATCCCTACTTTGCTCCGGTATTGTATAAAATAACTGACGTACAACAGTATCATCAGCAATAACCCGATAATTCCATGCATTACAATGAATACCTTAATTCCTGCTGTACCTCCGCCCCATGTCATGGTAGCGTATTTTTTTGAGCCAATACCCCAGATCACCTCCGGTTTATGGATAAAGCTTTTGAAATAATCTTTAAACAAGAATGTGGTACGATTATTTCCTGCTATGTCCCCATCCTCAACCCTGAGTCGATCAAAAATTAATATCTTGACGGGGTTATTCCCGTCATTGTAATTCATGAAAAAAACTATAAAACTTCCTACCAGTACCCCCAAAATGATAAAATTGCGAACAGAATGATTGGACAGTCCAATGTAATATATCGCCGAAGAAAGCAGTAAAAGAACATAGCCAGCTAACGAAAACGATATGAGGGTAGCTATCAGCAAAACAAAAACCCAAAATTTTCTATAATTAAATTTATTGGCAACGATCAGAAAAGTAGTTATTAATGCCAAATAACCCGGTTCAGGAAAAATGGACGAAAAGCGAGGTACAAAAAATACTTGTAATTTCAAATCGTATAAAAAGAAATAATAATTTTCATACAAATACCTTCCCTTTTGAAAAACAGTAACAGTATAAGGTAAATTAACTCCCATTAAAAATAAAAACCAAAAAAACATAGAAATCAATAAGATCAGACCTATGCTTTTGGTTAGAAAACGGATAATCTCTTTTTTCTTAGCATCTGTAAGAAAAATAACTGAACCAACGATAAGGGTTCGCAATATCGCTGAAAAAAAAGATGGGAGTTCATTATCTCTGATAATATAAATTTCGGAAATTAACAATATGAAAAGCGGTATCAGTAAAGTTTTTTTATTAATGAATTCCTCCGGACTGGTAATAAGCATCAAAGCAGTTGCAACAAAAGCAAAGATTGTTACAGGCATACTTAAGTACCAAAACATCCATGCAAACATGGAGGTCAACGCAAGTAACAAAAGACTTATCTTATATAAAGAATAAGCTAACCACTTCATGATAGTATAGTTGTATTTTGAACACTTCTAAGGACAAAATCCTTTGAATTTTGAATATAGTGCGATAACATACGCTTTACTTGTGAATAATTTATTGGTTCCTCCAGTAATGCAACTCCCTCGTCAACCACAATCCGATTCTCAAGATTCAACATTTTTAATAATGATTTGATTCGGCTATTCTCCACAGGCTTTAATACGGAATAAAAACTTTTCTCGAACAGGACAGAAAATGCAGTGCCATGAAACGAATTGGTAACCACAATTTCTGAATTTCTGATCAGGGCCAGAAATTGCAGAGGCGATACCCCATGAAAGTATCGTTTCCCCATCAAATAGGGTATTACCCTCCCTCTTATTTCAATTATCCGATAACCGGTAATTCTGGCAAGTCTGTTTACAAACTGCAACGCACTATTGTTGAATGATAAGTGATAAAAAAGAATATACTTTTCGTTTGGTATTTTAAATGCTGCTTGATCAATAATATTTTCCCAGTTCTGTTTATCAAGTAAAAAAATGGGATCCACTACCTGCTGATAATCTGCCTCAATGATTTGTCTTAGTTTATTTATGAGATAATCTTCACGAATCCCAATATACCTGAAATTCTGAACCGACTGCCTAATGTAAGGAATATCATCCGGAGTAAGATTCACATCTCCCATGCTGGCAGCATAAGCAATTTTCACCCCAACATTATGGGGATATAAACCCCAATAAACATCATCAAAAAAGTATTGGTTATTAAAATGCATTTTTCGCCAGATTTGGTCGCTGCCATAAATTACCACATCATAGGAACAGTGGGCCAATGCCCCCGCAACGGGATACCTTACCTTATCGGATACATGCAAGTACTCCTTCATAAAATTCAGGTAACCTGCCCGCCTTTTTAAAATTTTCGGAAAGCCCAGCAAAAAAACAAGAATTCCTTTAATTTTCTCAACAAATGTTCTTTTTTTCCAGTTTGGGATAAGGGTATATTCATCCTGATGGTATGATGGCCAGTAATCGATTATTTCTGTTTCCGGAAAATATTTTTGTAAAAAAGAAAGCAAGGCATATGCCTGCAACAGAGCCCCAAAATTATGAGCCCTATGAAAGGTTAATATGCCAACACGAATTCTTTCTGCTTTTTTACTCTCCATATATTCTTATTATCTCGTCTACTGATTTACGGGGTGATGAAGCTAACATAAACGTATCGGGTACCTGCCCACATGCTATTAACATGATAATAATTTCATTATCCGGTATATCCAACAACTTTCTGAGGGATATATCATTTTGTTTTTCAGCGCACCAATTCAATGGACATGCCCCTATTTCATTAAAATGCAGAGCATAAAGCAGATTCATGGCAAACATACCACCATTAATGTATGCTTCGTTACGTTCATTGATGCTGAGAAAATAACTCAGGTTCTCGGTGACTACCAAAACAGTAGTAGCAAGATGTCCGAAACCACGGTTACCATTCTGAAGTTCCAGAACTTGTCTGCGCAATTGCTCATTCTGTACAATATATACTTTTGATGGTTGCCGGTTACAGGAACTGGGACTGTTCCGTGCCAGCGAAACAGATTGTTTGATTTTCTCTAAACTAACTGGTTCACTGGTAAAATTTCTGACACTATGCCTGCTTTCCGAGAATTTGTCAAATGAGCTATATCGTTCTGAAAAAAAAGCTTCTTTTGTGCTTGTCACCTGCCTTGCCGGTGCTGAATTGATTTGTCTTTTCAATTGACTCATCTTTTCTTCAAGATCATCATCCAGTTTGAAACCGACCCCATGATGGATTCGTTGATATTCCAATATTACCGCTACCGCATGTTTTATTTGATCATGGTAAAGGGGATAACGATTTAAATAAATCATACAATGATCCAACAGATTGTTGATCACCTGCTTTCCAAATCCCATTCGACGTTGGGGCATACAAATACCTTTTTCAATCGCATGATATTCAGCAATAATCTGACCCAATAATTTATCTTCAGTATCAAATTTCAGAAATGAATTCGAATGGCTTATATAGCGTAGTGCATCGTAGCGAAAAGCATTGTATGTAACTCGGTACATATTGATTTTCTGAAAAAAACGAAAATACCTTTTATTTATCAACGATTTAACAACATTTTTGAGATTCATTTTTATTGCTTTTTAATTTTTTGGATAAATCTCACAAATAATTGGTATAAATAGTTCTTCTCATGACGAGAAAAACCAGCCCAATAAATTACAAAAACAGAAACAAAAACAGAAACAAAAATAAAACCAATTGAAGAAAGATAAGACGGAGACATTATAATATTTGTTTTAAGAATCCAAAGGAAAGGAAATATCAGCAAGCATACCAGAAAAATTTTTAACACAACCTGTTTAAAATAAAGAGCAACTGACATCTGCAACTGATGTTGAATAAAAAACAATCGGGCAACAAAACCTATAATGGATATCCCAATTGAAATGATAAAACAACTTTGTGGTGGATAGCCTGCCGTAAAAAACAGATAAGACAAAGGAAGATTCATTAGAAGCAAACCACCAATTATGGTTTGATAGGTTCTAATTATTCCGGTAGCCTGAATAGCAGCCTGAAAGGGTACCGAGAGCGAATCTATCAGAACATTAACCACAACCAACTGAAAAAAAAGAATTGAAAAAGGTGGAACCGTTTTCAGCCAGACTTTTAAAACAAATTGGGTTTCGTACAGCAAGGGAACTGCAATAATAAGAACCAGAAAAAAAGAAAACTTCGAACCGGAAAATACTGTATTACGTAAATTATCCGAATCCTTCGCAGCATATAGCTTTGTAATCTGTGGATTGAGCGCTGTTGAAAAATTAAGAACAAATTGATTAACAAGAGCATTGGCCTGGTAAGCAATTCCTCTTGCTGCATTGATAGCCGGTCCGAAAAAGATATTAATCAGCAGATTGATTCCCTGACTATTAACCACAGAAGCTAATGAACCAAAAAAGTTCCAACCGGCAAAAGATATAATGCTCTTAAAAATTTTATTGTCCCAGAAAAAATTAAGGATACATTCGGAAAAACGTGTTTTACAGTATATAAAATAAGAAAGATTGATTAACAAAGTACTTAAAAACACTAAAATTGAGTATGTCTTAAGATGATCGGCCGAAATTACAGATAACAAATACACTGCTATCAATTTAAGTAATGCCTCCAGAATGCTAATCAGTGCAAAAGCCTCCATCCTTTCTTTTGCAATAATCATTGCGTTAAAAGGGATAGTCATTATGGTTATTAAAAATGACAACGAGGAAAAATGCAGAATCCATTTTGCAGCTTCAATGCGATCGGAAGGTATTACCAATTGATGGGTTAAAAACCAATAACCAAGTACTTCAATGGTAAAAAATAAAAAAATGGCCAGTGTGCCATAAATGATCAAAACGATTTGAAAAGTCTGAATTAACCTTTGTCTATTGCCACATCCAATTTCAAATGAAAAATATCGCTGGGTAGCAACAGACAGGGAGTAGCTTATAAAAGAAAACATTGAAACAACACTCCCCACCACATTATAAATCCCATAGTCAATGACACCCAGAATATTTAAAAGTAAACGAACCGTATACAGAGATACCAAAAGTATTAGCAACATTCGTATGTACAACATCAATGTATTGCTAATAATTTTAGCTCTGCCTGAAAAACTCATGAATGGATTATTATAATGATTACTTAAGCTGCAATAAATCGTCTTTAAGCATCCGATAAAATTCTATTCCAACACTTATTAAAGCGCCAAGAACTGTCCAGGCCAGGATAATAAAAATTCGATTAGGAGCGGCTTTTTTATAGGGTACAACCGTTGGCTCAATTACTGTAAAAACCGGCGTATCCTCTTTAACCTGAATTTTTGCCTGTTCCAACTGCGCAGCAATATTGGAATATACTGAAAAAATAAGATTGTATTCGGCCTGCAACTTTTCTTCTTCGGTTCTAACAAGCTGATTACTGATATTTTTATTCCTATCCCTGAATATGGCCAATTTTTGCTGTGCCTGTTCAAACTGACTTTTAAGCTCGGTATATCGCTCCTCGAGAAATTTCATTTTTTGCATTGCCTTCTCGATTTTATAGGCAGTAATGTATTTCTGCAACATTTCCCTGGTTTTATCAACTACCAAGGCCGTAAAAACCGGATCATCAAAAGTGCCACTAATTGTTACTATACCAAGTTTTAGGTTAATCTCAACAACTATATCATCTTCCAATTTCTTTCTGATTTTTTCAATATCCTTATCAATAATAATAAAATGTCGATTTAATGTATCCGTTTGTTTTGAATCCTTCTTTAGGGCATCCATTATCAATGATGGAATGCCAACAGTATATTTTAATATAATTTCTCCCACCCCCTTTTTTTTGTATTCAAGGTAATAATCCTGCAAAGTAATGGTTTTTTTTATTCTGGGATAGTAAAATCTAGTTTGCAACAGTTCCAGTTGAAAAGGTACAGAACCCACAATCTTCGGATATACTAAAGGCGATACTATTTCATCGCCCGATGTCAACGAACCTAAATCAAAACCTGCAGCTGATGCAAGTGAAGACAAATTTCCTATTTTTAAATTGGATGCATTAGATGTTTGGGGTATGATTACTGTCGTAACCGTATACTTTTTTATCACTAATATTGCAAAAAGAAAACCTATTACAAAGAAAACTGATGAAATCTTGATAATGGATAATCTTTTTTTCCAAAGTTGAGACAAAATTTGTCCAAAACTAATATTATCCGAAATCATAATATAATATTTTCAATTTTTTTACCTTCTAAAAGCAAACATTATGTCGTCCGTGGTAATATCATATATAATTTTACAAAGTTATCTATTTCCACCTAACTTTAATCCATTTCCTCTCTTCTCCTCAATTTCCTGAAGCATTTCCATTACTTCGGCGAGGGTGGTTGCGTTGAGCAGTCGGATGCGTGTATCGTGAAAGTGCGACAGGTTTTTAAAGTATTGTGCAAAATGCCGACGCAGATGGATGATGCCGTCGCGTTCGCCTTTTGCCTCGACCGAAAGGGTTACATGCCTGCGGACTACGTCTACTATTTCCTTTACCGAAGGCTCAGGCAACAGCTGACCAGTATTCAAGTAAAGTTTTTAATACCCTCCATTTTTTAACCATGAGATTTGTGATATAATTTTTTATTATGATGTATATTTCTTTTTTGCCAACTTTTTTCTTTTGTTACCATCTTCAATTTATGTTAATACTAATAGCTATCCAGACTCCAAGGACTTATAGAGGCTTGTCGGATACTTTCGACCAATACCATGATGACATAGTCGGTTGTTCTATGGTTTGGACCCATATTAATCGGACTTTTTTATAGACGGTTAAAAATACATAAATTTTTCGTTTTACATTTGTCATAGCAAGGAACGACCGAAGGTGATTGTTAAACCGATGGTTGTGGAAGTGATACGGCGCCGATGCAATGCTTCAATGGCTACTTTCGCCTTAAAGGTATTTGAACCGAGGGCAGCATGCTTCCCAAGCTCAGCGAAGCTAATGTTTTTGTCTTTGTGATTTCATAATTCATTGGTTTAAAATTAGCAAATTTAAACTTAATCAGTAGTCTTAATATAAGCTAGCATTATAAAAAATCACTTATCTTTTTGGAAAGCTTAGCCTCCTCAGTCACATATCGTTTCATTAAGTGCCTGAGAGAGGTCTATTTAAAAAAGAAGGTCCAATCAATATGAATGACCTTATTAAATGCAGGCAAAAATAACAAAGAATGCGAAAATGTATGCAGGATAATATAGTATGCATCAAAAGTTCATCAATTCTACGAATTGTTCCAGACCATGGTTTGCAGGGTAGAAGTAAATGTGCCTCCGTTTTTTTAAAGCTTGGAAAGAAAGCTCAAAGAAAGTATTGTCAGTAGCTTTTCCTTTGCCTTCCATCGATATTTGTATATCAAGCTCTTTGAAAGTGCTCATCCGATGATGGCAGGTGTACTGTAAACACTGGTCTGAATTGATGATCTTTGTATTTTCATGACATGAACTTATTGCTTTTAACCCACATTACGCACTAAAAACAGCGCAATGTGCCCTGCGGGCCGCTTCCACTGCGTTTCAGCGGGATTAGCCCGGATGCTTTCGCCAAAGGCCAGCCCGCTGCACATCAGTACGCTTACACTCCTGCTATGCAATCGGGTTAAAGTTTAATATCGGGACTTAATGCTTAATTCGGGTTTAATTGATATTTTTGTATAAAATTTCGCAGGCTTGGAATTCACAGATCATCTCATCACTCTGTTTTACCGGCACGATTGCATCATCATTCCGGGTTTAGGTGGATTTAAGGCAAAGTATCTGCCTGCCGGGGTGGATAAGAAACAGGGTATTGTCAAGCCACCTGTTAAATCATTTTATTTTGATGACAGGATGGTGAAAGACAATGGCCTGATGGCCGGTTTTGTTGCATCCTCATGGAATATCCCTGAGGATGAGGCTCATGCCATGCTCATTAAATTTGCTGAAGAAACCCGGAAAATTGTTCTTGGGGGGAACCGGGCGGAGGTTCCGGGGCTTGGTTATTTCTATTTAACGGTAGATGAGCGGATTGATTTTCATTTTACCATTGAAAACAATTTTAATCCCGAAACGGTTGGAGAGGGAGTTGCCGGGCTTCCGAAAGTTTCTGTGAAGGAGACTGTAAAAAATGAAACGATGAAAGAAGAACCTCATCCTGTGTCGCGCAAAAAATCTCCGGCGCGGTTTCTTGTTCCCTTGTTCGCCCTGCTGGCTCTGGCAGTTGTTATAATAGTGTATATTCCTTCGGTTTCAAATCAGCCTCTGGTTGGGAATGTTCTCAAGAAGCTCGGAATTTCCCCGCAGCCGGCGCCAACTGATATTCGTCCGCCGGTAGTGATAGGTTCCGGGGAAAAGGATGAAGCAGGAAAGCCCGATACGGTTTCTCCGGTCAGGGTAATACCCGAATCAAAAAGAAGTCTTTCGGAAGGGTCAAAAGAAAGTTCAGCCGCCAGGTATTACCTGATAGCCGGAAGTTTTAAAGATATCAAAAATGCTGAGCAACTCAGCAGCAAGCTGACGCTGGATGGGTATAAAACGGAAATTCTGTCAACGCCTGACGGCTGGCACCGGGTGTCGGTCATGTGGTTTTCCAGTCGCGATCAGGCATTGAAAGCGTTGAACGAGATTAAATCTTCCGGTAAATTATCCTCGGTCTGGCTCTTAAGTATCTGATTTACGCCGGGCCCCGGGTATTATTTCACATCCGATCCGTTCAATACCTGTTTTTCAGGTGTAACCAGAACAAGTCTTCCGTCGGGTTCTTCTGCAAGCAGAATCATTCCCAGGGATGTAATGCCCCTTATGGTTCTTGGTTCCAGGTTAGCGAGAACAGTAACCTGCTTTCCGATGATGTCTTCCGGCCTGAACCAGGCAGCGATGCCTGAAACAATGGTTCGTTTGTCAATGCCGGTATCAACAAGGAGTTTAAGGAGTTTATCCGTTTTTGGAACGGGTTCTGCATGGAGAACTGTTCCTATACGGATGTCCATTTTTGCGAAATCATCATACGAAACGGAAGCTTTGGCAGGCTTAATTCCGGTAGCAGCAGCTTCATTAGCTTTTTTGGCTGCCGCGAGTTTATCAAGTTGTCTGGTGATGGCTTCGTCATCAATCTTTTCAAAAAGCAAGGCGGATTTTCCGATATGGTGGCCTGGTTGCAGAAGATCGCTTCGTCCCAGAAGGTCCCATTCAAAGGTCGGAACATTGAGAAACTTCCTCAATTTTTCGGTAGTAAACGGAAGAAAGGGTTCCAGCAGAATGGAGAGGTTGGCAGTAATCTGAAGCGATACATTCAGGATTGTGCTCACCCTGTCGGGATCAGTTTTTATTTTTATCCATGGTTCGGTATCGGCAAGGTATTTGTTCCCGAGGCGGGCAAGGTTCATTGCTTCTTTCAGGGCATCCCGGAAACGGAAATTTTCGAGGTTTTCTTCAAGATTTTTCCTGATAACAGGCATTTGATCGAACACTTCCCGGTCGGCCGTTTCAAGAGCAATAACGGGAGGGACGGCTCCTTTAAAGTATTTTTCCGTCAGAACCAATGTACGGTTTACGAAATTGCCCAGGATGGCAACAAGTTCGTTGTTATTCCGTGCCTGAAAGTCTTTCCAGGTAAAGTCGTTGTCTTTGGTTTCCGGAGCGTTGGCGCAGAGGGTGTACCGCAATACATCTTCTTTTCCGGGGAATTCTTCGAGGTATTCGTGCAGCCACACTGCCCAGTTGCGCGAGGTGGAAATTTTATCGCCTTCCAGGTTAAGGAATTCGTTGGCCGGGACATTGTCGGGCAGGATAAAACTTCCTTCCGCTTTCAGCATGGCAGGAAAGATGATACAATGGAAAACGATGTTGTCTTTTCCGATGAAATGAATGAGCCGGGTTTCAGGGTCTTTCCAGTATTTTTCCCAGTCAGGAGTGAGGTCTTTTGTGGCAGAGATATAGCCTATCGGTGCATCGAACCAGACATAGAGAACTTTTCCCCGGGCACCTTCAACCGGTACCGGGATGCCCCAGTCGAGATCACGGCTAACAGCTCGGGGCTGAAGGCCCAGGTCGAGCCATGATTTGCATTGACCGTAAACATTGGGTTTCCACTCTTTGTGTTCTTCCAGAATCCATTGTTTAAGAAACGGTTCGAACTGATCCAGCGGGAGATACCAGTGTGTGGTATTTTTAAGTACCGGAGTGCTTCCGCTCAGCATCGATCTGGGATTGATCAGTTCGGCCGGGCTGAGGGAGGTGCCGCATTTTTCGCACTGATCACCATAGGCTTTGTCGTTTCCGCAGCGGGGACAGGTTCCCATAATATAACGGTCGGCCAGAAATTGCTGAGCCTCGGGATCATAATATTGTTCCGTCGTCTTTTCAATGAAAATGTTTTTGTCGTATAACGTGCGGAAAAAGTCGGAAGCTGTTTTGTAATGGGTGGGAGAAGTTGTGCGGTGATAAATATCAAAGGAGATTCCGAATTTTTCGAACGAGTTTTTGATTATTTCATGATATTTATCAACGATTTCCCTGGGCGTGACCCCCAGCTGGCGTGCCTTGATGGTGATTGGCACACCGTGTTCATCGGAACCGCAGACGAAAATAACATCCTTTTTACGCAGGCGGAGGTAACGGACATAAATATCGGCAGGGATATATACCCCGGCCAGATGGCCTATGTGAACAGGGCCATTGGCATAGGGCAGGGCGGCAGTGATGGTAAAACGTTTAAATTCGTGTGGCATATTTGTACAATGATTAAACAGAAATCAATAATTTGGCAAAATTATAAATTCCAGCCATGATTCTGCCCCCTTTTCTGAAAAAAGGTGACCGGGTAGCCATTACGGCACCTGCGCGGAGTGTTACCCGTCAGGAAATGGCTCCGGCTGTTGAAACCCTCCGCGGCTGGGGTTTGGAAGTAGCTGAAGGAGAACACCTGTATTCATCTTATCATCAGTTTGCCGGTGGCGACAGGGAACGTGCTGCGGATTTACAAAAGTTCCTTGATGACCCTTCCATCCGGGCTGTTTTTTGTGCACGGGGAGGTTATGGTACTGTCCGCATTCTTGACTATCTTGATTTTTCGAATTTCTGCAAAAATCCGAAGTGGATTGTG
The DNA here is from genome assembly GCA_012517825.1 of Bacteroidales bacterium. Lineage (NCBI taxonomy): Bacteria > Pseudomonadati > Bacteroidota > Bacteroidia > Bacteroidales > Bacteroidales bacterium. The sequence goes on from JAAYUG010000007.1 coordinate 20,037, forward strand.
GGGTACAGCGATATCACAGCCCTGCACCAGCTTGTTCATCAGCAGTTCGGGATTGTCACGGTTCATGGCACCATGCCCATACATTTTTCTTCACCGGAAAAGAAAACGGAACCGGTTGAATCGCTGCAATCCCTTTTGTTCGGAGAATTGCCAGCCATGCGGTTTCCTGTTCATTCGTTCAACCGGCCGGGGCGCTTTTCGGGAAGAATCACCGGCGGCAATCTTTCGGTCATATACAGTCTGCGGGGAACACTGTATGATATCCATACTGACGATGCAGTCCTTTTTCTTGAGGATGTGGACGAGTACCTCTATCACATCGACCGGATGATGATAAATCTCAAAAAGGGAGGAAAACTTGCGCATCTCCGGGGTCTGATCGTTGGGGGCATGACCGAAATGAAAGATAATCTGATCCCGTTTGGAAAAGATGCGTACGCTATTATCTCGGAGGCGGTTTCGGAATATGATTACCCTGTTGTTTTTGGCTTTCCGGCCGGCCATCTGGAGAGAAATCTTGCCTTTCCATTGGGAGGAATGGCAGAGGTTGACGAAAAGGACGGAGAAATTACCGTGCAATTCTTAAGGCAATAAAAAATGGAAAGCAACAGAAAAAAGGGGAGCGTTGCAGAGGACCTTGCACTGAAGGAACTTACAGAAAAAGGGTACAGCCTGCTGGAGAGAAACTGGCAGAGCGGGCACAAGGAACTGGACCTGATCATGCAGGACGGAAAAGAACTGGTTGTGGTTGAGGTTAAGTCGCTTTCGTCCGATCGTTACGGCGACCCCATTGACAGGGTTACTTCGCGCAAGGAAAAGAACATAATTGAGGCAGCCGATGAATATATCCGGCTGAACAATATTGATATGCCGGTACGATTTGATGTGGTAGAAGTAGTATTTGCGGAGGGAAAACCATTAATTCATCATATACCCGATGCATTCGGCCCTCTTTTCTGAACAATGAATAAAGTCTTTTGAAAATTGAATACCTTTGATTATAAAATTTACAAAATATGAAACGAAACCTGACTTTAATTATCATTGCAGCTTTAGTCTGTCTTTTAACAACCAACAGCGTTCCAACCATGAAAGCGGATGCCTTGATTCAGAACCATAAAATGGCGCAGGTAGCCATTGTTGTGAAGGACATTGAAAAGGCCCGGAAAAACTGGGCGATGGTGCTGGGGATGGATGTTCCGGAAGTCAGCATTGCCAAATCGCATCCTTCAAGGCCGACAAAGTACAAAGGCACGCCCAGCAGTGCAGAGGCCAAGCTTGCCTTTTTCAATCTGGAAAACATTCAGATTGAGCTTATCGAGCCGCTGGGTGGGAACAGCACATGGCAGGAGTTTCTTGACACAAAAGGTGAAGGAATCCATCACATTGCTTTCATGGTGAAAGGAATTGACGGACTGGAAAGAAGGTTTGAGATGCAGGGAATGCACACCGATCAGAACGGAGGATGGGACGGAGGAGCATACAGTTATATCAATGCCATGCAAATGCTTGGCTGTGAGCTTGAATTGCTGGAAAATTACCGTTCCAACTGATCCTTTTGCAGGATATATTTTTGCGCAGTGACAACATTTGGTTGTTGTTTGTTGTTTCTCTGCTGTTCCGGTTTGTTTTCCAGCTTTCCGGTTATAAACGAATAATTATCAACCCTTGAATTTTTGATGAAAACAGCATTAATAACAGGAGTCACAGGCCAGGACGGAGCCTATTTGTCAGAATATTTATTGAAAAAGGGATACAAAGTGCATGGCATTAAGCGACGCAGTTCCCTTTTCAACACCGACAGGATTGACCATCTCTATGAAGACCCGCACGATGAAAGACGGGATTTTATTCTGCATTACGGTGATCTCACTGACAGCACGAATCTGATCAGGATTATACAGGAAGTGCAGCCGGATGAGATATATAATCTGGCGGCGCAGAGCCATGTGAAAGTAAGTTTTGAAACGCCGGAATACACTGCCAATGCGGATGCGCTGGGTACACTGCGGCTGCTTGAGGCAATCCGGCTTCTGGGGATGGCCGGCAGGACAAAGTTTTACCAGGCATCAACCTCCGAAATGTATGGTTTGGTGCAGGAAATTCCTCAAACAGAAAAAACGCCCTTCTATCCCCGCTCCCCGTATGGAGTGGCAAAGCTTTATGCCTACTGGATTACCGTAAATTACCGTGAGGCATACAATATTTTTGCCTGTAATGGAATTCTGTTCAATCATGAATCACCTATCCGGGGTGAGACCTTTGTAACCAGGAAAATTACCCGTGCTGTTGCGCGCATTGTACTGGGGCTTCAGAACAAGTTTTACCTGGGAAATCTTTCATCCCGCCGTGACTGGGGGCATGCCAAGGATTATGTTGAGGCCATGTACCTGATTATGCAGCATTCTGTACCCGATGATTATGTGATTGCTACAGGCCAGACAACAGAGGTTCGCGAATTCGTAAGGAAAACTTTTGCTGAAGCCGGCGTTACTGTTGAATTCAGCGGGAAAGGAGTTGATGAGAAGGGCATTGTAGCAGCGGTTGACATGGATAATCCATGCCAGGTGAAGCCTGTGGTCAAGCCGGGACAGGTTGTCCTTGAGATTGATCCCCGTTATTACAGGCCTACCGAAGTGGACCTGCTGATCGGCGATGCTTCCAAGGCAAGAAACACCCTGGGATGGAAACCCCGGTACAGCCTTGATGATCTTATAAGAGACATGCTGGCAGGCGATATCAAATTGATGCAGAAGGAAAAGCTTCTGAAGGATGCGGGCTTCCGCACCATGAATTATTTTGAGTAAGGAATTGTTATAACACAGGTTACGATGGAGAAGAACGCCAGAATTTATGTTGCCGGTCATACCGGAATGGTAGGTTCGGCTATCATGAGGCGGCTTGCCAGGGAAGGATACCGCAATCTGATTACCCGTACTTATAAGGAACTTGACCTGAAAGACCAGAAGGCCACGGATGATTTTTTCCGGAAAGAAAAACCCGAATATGTATTTCTTGCCGCGGCAAAAGTCGGCGGCATCATTGCCAACAATACCTACAGGGCTGATTTTTTATACGATAATCTTCAGATTCAGAATAATGTTATTCACTGCAGCTGGAAATACGGGGTGAAAAAACTGTTGTTTCTCGGATCATCTTGTATTTACCCGAAACTTGCACCCCAGCCAATCAGCGAAGAGTCTCTTCTCACCAGTGAACTGGAATATACCAACGAACCGTATGCCATTGCAAAAATTGCAGGCATCAAGCTTTGTGAATCATTCAATCTTCAATATGGTACGGATTTTATATCGGTAATGCCTACCAACCTGTATGGCCCCAACGACAATTATGATCTTCATACCTCGCATGTACTGCCTGCACTGATCAGAAAAATGCACCTTGCCCATTGTCTTGAAACGGGCGATTGGGATGGAATTAAGAAAGATCTGACAGCCCGTCCTGTAAATGGAATTTCAGGACAAAGTTCAGGAGATGAGATACTGGAAGTTCTGGCGAAATATGGAATTAAGTCTTCTTCAGATGGCACCGTAACGCTTACCCTATGGGGAACGGGAACGCCGCTCCGTGAGTTTATGCATGCCGATGACCTGGCCGATGCCTGTGTGTTCATTATGCAGAAGGTTTCCTTCAGGCAGCTGGCAGAAGCCAGGAACAACAATAAAGAAATAAGGAATACCCACATCAATATTGGTACCGGTGTGGATCAGACAATCAGGGAGCTGGCAGAGATGGTAAAAAGCGTTACAGGGTTTACTGGGGTAATTCAATGGGATCATTCCAAGCCGGATGGCACACCCCGAAAATTGCTGGATGTTTCGAAGCTTCATTCCCTGGGATATCATCATACAATTGATCTCCCCGCGGGGATACAGATGACGTATAATGATTATCTGAAAAGTCAGGAACGCTAAGCTGATGAATACGACCGGCAAGGTGTGGCATGCTCTTTATACGCGGCCACGGTGGGAAAAGAAAGTTCTGAAATATTTGCAGGAAGAAGGAATTGAAGCGTTTCTTCCGCTCCGGAAAACCCTGAAGCAGTGGAGCGACAGAAAGAAATGGGTGGAAGAGCCCTTATTCCGATCTTACATTTTTGTGCATGTTCAGCCTGCCGAATACTATAAAGCCTTAAATACAGCAGGCGCAGTAAGGTATGTGGTATTTGAAGGCAGGGCTGCGGTAATTCCTGACCGTCAGATTCAGATGGTCAAGGATCTTCTGGCTATAAAGGCCGAGATGGAAGTTACGGATGAAACCCTTTTGCCGGGAGAGAGAGTGGTTATACGCTACGGTCCGCTAAAGGATATCGAGGGCGAAATGGTTGAATTCCGCAGTAAATCAGTTATTGCACTCAGGATTGATCATATCTCCGGAACCATTCTGGTTTCTCTTCCGGCTAATTATGTAAGGCGAAAATAATTGCCGGTTTTGCAGTAGATTTTATTCTGTACGTTTTCGTACACTTTGTATTTCAAACGGACAAATTCATGGATGATTTCTTAAGCGGTACATTGATTATTTAACTCATTTTTAAAAAATTGACAAAATTTGGTATAGCTTTTGCGAAAACTATGTGACTAATTTTGTTGTTGTATAGAAAAAGTTTTTATGCGTTTCTGGAAACTGGCACTAATGTTCATGTATGTGCTTCCTTTGCCGGGCATGGCGGAAAACAATGAGTTGCTGAAACGGTTTACTGTCAGCGGATACATACGGGATGCGTTAAACGGCGAAGCATTAATAGGCGCCACAGTTTTTGTAAAAGAGCTGAAAACCGGTACCATTGCCAATTCTTTTGGTTTTTATTCCCTCAGCCTTCCGGCAGGAAGCTATACGTTTGAGTTTTCTTATGTTGGTTATACAGCGCAGGTAATTGCGATTGATTTGCAGGCTGACAGGACGGTCAATATTCAGCTTCAGCCTGAACCGAAGGAGCTTGAGGAGGTAGTTGTGACAGCGGAAAAACCGAATGCGAATGTTGCCCGATTAGAGATGAGTTCCAACAGGCTCGACACGAAGACCATCAGGAATGTGCCCGCACTGATGGGGGAGGTAGATTTGCTGAAAGTGGTTCAGATGCTGCCGGGGGTGACGGCTACCAGTGAAGGTACCACCAATTTCAGTGTACGGGGCGGCGGATATGACCAGAATCTTATTCTACTGGATGACGCTCCGGTTTACAACGCGTCCCATCTGATGGGGTTCTTTTCTGTTTTCAATAACGATGCCATCAGGGATGTGAAGCTATACAAGGGAGACATCCCGGCATCGGCCGGAGGAAGGCTTTCGTCGCTTCTCGACGTGCGGATGAAAGAAGGAAATAACCAGAAATTCTCCGGTACAGGGGGCATAGGTTCGGTTTCCAGCCGGCTTACCCTGGAAGGGCCTGTTCTGAAGGACCGCTCCTCGTTCATCATTTCCGGTCGCCGTACTTATCTTGACATATTTACTCCCCTGGCATCTGACAAACAATTGCGCGACAGCAGATTGTATTTTTATGACCTTACCGCCAAAGCCAATGCTGCAGTTAACGACAGGAACCGGATTTTTTTGTCGGCCTATGCTGGGCGTGACTATTTTAAAAACAATTTCGCATCGATGGAATTTGGCAACAAGACCGTGACCGTGAGATGGAATCATCTTTTCTCCCAGCGTTTGTTTGCCAATGCAACGGCTTTGTATTCGCGGTACGACTATGCTCTTGGTTTTCGCTTTATCGAAGGGGTCAATTTTCTCTGGACTTATAACATGGAAGATGTTACAGGCAAACTGGATGCCATCTGGTATCCCAATCCGGAAAACACAGTGCGCTTTGGGATGCAATCTACCTATCATATCCTGAACCCGGGGAGAGTGAGTTCCGGTGATGTTTTCCCTACCTATGTGCTCCCGGCCGCATATTCACTTGAGCATGCGGTGTACATGTCGAATGAGCAAACTATTAGCCGGCGCCTCTCGGCCAAATATGGTCTTCGTTTTTCCTTGTTCCAGAATCTGGGACGAGGTGTGGTTTACCATTTTGATGATCAGTATAATGCCACTGATTCGGTGGTGTATGACGCCGGGAAAATTTTCAATACCTACAGCGGGTTTGAGCCGCGCATCGGTTTAAAGTATGAGCTGAACGATGTTTCCTCGCTCAAGGCAAGTTATTCCCGCACGCGGCAGTACTACCAGATGGCCTCCAATTCGGCAGCCGGCACCCCGCTGGATCTCTGGTTTTCAGCTTCGCCCAACGTTAAACCGCAGGTGGCTGACCAGGTGGCGCTGGGCTATTTCCGCGATTTTATGAAACATAAGGTGCAGGCCTCCTTCGAAATATATTATAAGGCGATGCAAAACACGATTGATTTCCGTGATCATGCCCTTTTATACGGAAACCGTAAACTGGAAGGAGAACTGCGGTTTGGGGAATCCCGGGCATACGGCGCCGAATGGATGGTTCAGGTACCGGAAGGAAGGCTGAATGGCTGGATAAGCTATACATTTTCGCATACCGAACGTACCATTCCGGCCATCAATAACGGAAAAACCTACCTGGCGCCTTATGACAAACCGCATACCGTGTATATTGTGCTCAACTACGAGCTTTCGCGGAGGATAACAATCGGGTCTTCCTGGATATATGGCACGGGTGCTCCCACCACTTTTCCGGTAGGAAGGGCTTCCTTTGGCAATATAATTTATCCGATCTATTCGGAGAGAAATTCTTACCGGCTGCCCGATTACCACAGACTGGATTTATCAGTCACCCTGAAGGGGAAAGAACATCCCAAACACTTCTGGCAGGGGGAATGGAATCTGTCGGTTTACAACGCCTACGCGAGAAAAAACACCTGGGCGATACAGTTTATTGAGGATGATAAAACTCCCAATGGAACCTATGCCCAGAAGATTTATCTGTTTTCGGTTGTGCCGGCTTTGACGTATAACTTCAGATTCTGATTATGAAGAGAACAGTGAAATTAACCGGGGGATTTGCCGCAGCAATTGTTCTGCTGACGTATTGTACGGAACGGATCAATATTGATCTTCCTTCGACCTATACGCGACTGGTGGTTGAAGGGTATTTTACCACGGATACCATGGCACATACAGTAAAACTTTCACGCAGTGCTGATTATTTCTATAATAAACCTCTGGAGCCGGTTTCCGGAGCTCTGGTAACCATTGCTGACGGAAACATTACGTATTTGCTGAAAGAAGATCCGGATTCAGCCGGATTGTACAAAACCGAACCGGATGTTTTCGCGGTACAGGGTCACACCTATACACTGCACATATCCAATGTGGATATAAACGGAGATGGCACAGCTGAGGAGTATTCAGCCACCGGTCCTGTTCATTACCTGGGATATCCTGATTCCATACAAATTGTTGAACGGGAGATGTTTTACACCAAGGTTTGGGAAATTCGTCTCTTTGCCACCGATCCTGCTGAAACGCGTGACTATTATATGTTCCGCGTTTATAAAAACGGTACATTGCTTCAGGATACGCTCAATGAAGTATTTTTGCTGGATGATGAATATTTCAACGGGGTTTATTCAATGGGTGTGCCGGTGCAGTATCTGGTAGCAAGAAAGCAGGATGAAGTGCCAAAACCTGGCGACAGGATTACTCTGGAAATTGCCAATATCACAAAAGAGTATTTTTTCTTTATTGACCAGGTAATTGATATGAGCAGGGGATCGGGGCCTTTCAGCGGCCAGCCGGCCAATGTTTCAACAAATCTTACCAACGGGGCGATGGGTTTTTTTGCTACCTACCCTGTAAGAAGGGTTTCCAGAATATATAATCCATAAATCCTTTTTACATCTGCGGGGTTAAACCAGCCGCCGGGTTTTTGTCTGATGGGTAATGCGCAGGTTCCGGTGGTCGGAATTTTCCATTAAAACAATGCCTGGTTTTTTACCCGGTTCAAATGAACCAAGCAGGGATTCCATACCAAGGGCTCTGGCCCCGTTATAACAGGCCCATGTGAGGAGTTCCTGCAGGGATATTTCCGGAAAGAATACCGAGAGGGTTTTGAGTTCATCCAGCATGGAAATCCGGTTGTTTGACGCAGGGCTGTCGGTCCCGATGCAGATGGTACAGTTTTTTTTGCGAAGAAGGTCTACCGGAGGCAGGCTGTTTTCAATATAGAGGTTGGCATTGGGACAGAGAACCCAAAACAACTGCTTGTGCAATGACAGGGCAAAATCAATATCCTGTGCGTTTGTAAAGGTATTGTGAACCAGCAGAACACGTGTCACTTCCGTCAGCAGGGGAAGAAAGGCCTGGAGGGAACCTGTCTTCCCGAGAAAGCCTTCTTCGGTCCGTACATGGAGTTTTTTCAGTGTATTTGCCAGATCTCCTTTCCCTGAGCGGAAGAATTCATTTTCCGAAGCGGTTTCCTGGTTATGAATGCTCAGAGGGAAACCTTTTTCAGCGGCAAAGGAAGCTATCAGTGAAAAGAGTTTTACTGATACGGTATATGGGGCATGGGGAGTAACCGACACGGAAGAAAACTCCGGAAAACCTGATGGGTAATTTGTGAACCTGTAAAAGATCTCCATTCCTTTTTCCCATACATTTACACGGGAAGCGGGCAGGTCGAGGAGTTCAATAAAATGATACAGCCGGAGTGGGAGATTGTTTTTTTTTGGTATACCGGCCTCTGTAGTAAGAATATTTCCTGCCGCAGAAACTCCTTCCCGGTACATTTCCAGGATGGTTTTGTCAATTGCTGATGCAATTTCCTCTTCCGGGAGCACAGGGAGGGTGGCCATTCTTGCCAGGAAACGGGGAAGACCGCTGTGCATGGATATCATTTTGCGGCACCAGGAAAACTCCAGATGGGTGTGGGTATTAACAAAACCCGGAACAAGAAATCCGTTATAAAATTCAGTGGAAGCTTTCTCGAATTTTTGCGACGGGAGCGATCCTACCGACAGGATGGTTCCCTGTTCATCCACTTCTACTACCCCGTTTTTAAAAGGGGGTGAAGTAACCGGGAAAACCCACGTTGCTCCGATCCGGCGAATGGGCATATTACTGTTTTTTATTTGTCGGTGCGGCCGGTTTGAAAAGGAGTTTTATATCCTGTATTTCGCAGTGTTTGCTCCATTCTCCGGGAAGAGGATCGGAATGAATAATATATCCGCGTATCCGGGTAAAAAGTGTATCCGTGAGATCAGAAGAAATCGTGTAGTTTTCCCATTTTTCGGTGCGCAGGAAATGTTTGACAGGAAACATTCTGCGAAAGCCGGCAGGTGTTCCGTTGTCGTACCAGAACCAGACCATAGTACGGGGATTCATTGAACCGTCATCGTTGTACAGTTTTGCCCGGAAAAACAGGGTATAGGTTCCCGGACCTTTGACCGGCAGGTCAAATTCTATCATTTCACGGGAACCGTCAGCCGGGAATGACCAGTTTCTTTTACGGTCCCAGAGGTCTGTTCCTTCATCCGGAAGCATAGCCTTTTCTTCTTCCTGGTTCAGCCTGCCTTCTTCCTGGCTCAGGTTTCGCAATACACGTTCGTAAATCTTTTCAAACTTTTCAGGATTACCGGACAGTTCAGCCAGGGTGGAATCGAACAATTCTCTTGAATAATGGTATTTTTTGAGGATATAGTCTGAATAGGTAATGGAATCAACCGAACCGAACCTGCTTCGGATCATGGGAAGGTTCACCATGGCATCCGCCTTATGGATTTCGGTAAGAATTTTAACCATATCACGGTCGGGAATAAGGTGTTTGTTGCTGTTGTCCGAACAGGAAAACAGGAAAATGAAAAGTGCAAACGAAAATTTCCATTTCATGCGGCTAAAGGTAATGAGAAAAAGTAAAAAGAGGGAAATGGCTGAGACAGAAAAAAGTCAGAGGATATCCCGAAACTTTGTGTTTTGATATATACGGAAAAAAAGTTGGCTGGTGTGACAGCCAGCCAACTTATATACGACAAATTAAGTGCAGAACAAATATCAATTATAGCCCGGATTCTGCACAAGGGCTGTATTCTTATTCAGTTCGTCGCGCATAATGGGGAAGAAGTAAGCTTTATTGTCCCAGGCGCGGGCATCACCCGGAGTTTCAATCGGAGTATAAACGGGTGCACTCCAGGTAGTTCCGTCAGGTTTTCTGTAGTTGGTAGGATTCTGATCGGTAACATACCTTACATCAATTCCGTGGGTTTGATGGTATGCCTGAGGACCAATGAGCCAGCGGCGTACGTCCCAGAAACGGTGATCTTCGTAAGCGAGTTCGATACGGCGTTCATGGCGGTAACGCTCACGCAAAGCTGCACCTGTTTCCGTAATGGGAGGCTGGCCGGCTCTTTTCCTTATCAGATTAATATAGTAGCGGGCTTCATCTTCCATACCGGTTTCAATGCAGGCTTCGGCATAGTTCAGCAACACCTCGGCATAACGGATATGACGGAACGGAACATCCTGTTTAACATATTGCGGGTCAATTTCGGGATTGACAAATTTCCGGGTGTAATAATGGGTATAACTTCCGTTCCAGTTTTCGATAGGCCCTTCCCGTGTATCAACACCCGGGACAATCATATCACCGGAAGGATTGTAAACATGGCCTACTTGAATTCTGTCCCAGGGGTCAATAACCTGAACATCGGTTGGACGTTTTCTCCATTTGGCTCCTTCGTAAAGGACAGTTGCATAGAAGCGGGCTTCGCGGTTGGCATAGGGATCAGCTTTCATAGCCGGATCATTCCAGTCGAATTTTGATCCGTCTTTCATTTCATAGTCGTCAACCAGTTCACCCAGAGGGCAGTTATTTCCCCAGTTATGGTATCCGTTCGGGCCGCAATAGAGGGCAGGGTTATATCCATCCCAGTCTTCGTCAGTTTTTGGCGTGAAATACTGCAGGAGGATGTCTTCATTTTCATATCCATAGGAAATGAAGTAATCAGAGATGGTTTTTGCAATGGAATCGCCGGGATTGGGGTCTTCTTTATACAATCCGTAAATGCCGAGATCCATTACAGCCTTGGCGGCATTTCTTGCTGCTGTCCAGCGTGCCTGGCGGTCACCTGAAGGATATCCGAGGAGCTCAGGATGTGCGTACCCGGAAGCATAGGATGACATGTTGGCATGCAGATCGCTGGCTGCATACAGGAGGGTTCTTGCTTTCATCGCAAGGGCCGCGCCTTTGGTTGCCCGGCCTGCCTGAGCTGATGGATATGAAAGGGGCAGATACATGGCGGCTGAGTCAAACTGACTAACGATAAAATTGATACACTCTTCGTATGTATTGCGGGCAACTTCAAAATTATCGTTAAGGCTGTAAGGTTCTGTGATAATCGGAACTCCGCCATAAAGGGCAACCAGATAATGGTATGTATAACCTCTCAGGAAATAGACTTCGCCCATAAGCCGCTGACGGAAGCTTTCATCGTCGAAAGGGGCGTCCTTAATTTTGGAAAAGAAAATATTGCAGGCCCTGACATTTGCATAAAGCGGAGCCCAGCGGTAATGCAGGGTATGAGGTGTTGCCCAGTCAACTTCCCATCCCATCAACCCGTCGGCGGTAATAAGGCTTTTGTTGAAATCGGTTACACCCCAGTCGGGAGTAAAGTTTGATTCATCAACGTAGTCGGAAAGCCGTTCAATGGAAAATGGGAAACCCAGAGCATTCCGGTACATTGTATTGACGAAGGTTTCTATCAGGGCAGGGTCTTTCCAGACGTCGGCATCTGAATAATCAGACAGTGGTTTCAGACTGAGAAAGTCTTTCTGGCAGGATACCATGACGCTGACAAATGCGATCAGTATCGTTATGTGAATTAGCTTTTTCATAGTTCTCGTGCTTAAAAGGTTAATGTCAGTCCAAGATTAACTATCCTCTGGAGCGGATAGGATGTTCCGGCGGTTACTTCCGGGTCGATCAGTTTCACTTTGTCAAGTGTCAGCAGATTGAATCCATTGGCATAGATGCGCAGGGACTGTATACCAAATCTGGTATTGATTTTTGCAGGAAGAGTATATCCGATTTCGAGGTTTTTCAACCGGATATAATCGGTTGGCCTGAGCCAGAAGGTATTAGCCTGGCTTCTCCAGTATTCGTTATCGCGGTTCCATGCGCGGGGATAGGTTATACTTTGATGTTCGGGGGTCCAGCGGTTTTTGGCATATTCTTCATAGAAGTTGCCAATTTCACCGGACTCAGGGTTAATATAAACCACGGCGCCGGCTGCACCCTGGATCAGCATGGACAAATCCCAGTTTTTATATCCCAGGCTGGCAGAAAAACCTCCGACAAACCTTGGCAGGCTGCTTTTTTCATTCATTACGCGGTCAAGACCGTCTATAACTCCGTCGTCATTGACGTCCTTGAAAATAATGTCACCGGGTCGTGCACCTGCCCAGTGCGGATAGGCATCAACAGCTGCCTGGTCTTTGAATACGCCAATAGCTTCATAATATAAGGAAGAACCCATCGGGCGGCCGGTAGATTTCTGGTATTCGGGAATCCCCGGTGTTTCATCCCAGAAGACAATTTTGTTCTTGGCATAACTTCCGTTCAATGAAAGGGTATAACGGAAATCACCGGCAGAACCTCTGTAACCCAGAATGAATTCAAACCCCTTATTGGAAACTTTCCCTATGTTTTCAGGAGGAAGAGACATTCCTGCCGTTGACGGAACCGAAGCATTTCGTCTCCAGAGAATATTGGTGCGGAGGTTATAGAAATAATCGGCTTCCAGTGTCATATGGGTGTCCAGGAAGGTTGCATTGAATCCGATGTTGGACTGATTGGCCACTTCCCAGGTAACATTGGGGTTTGGAACGGCTCTTTCGTACAGAAGCTTGTTGTCGTTGCTCACGCCGAACACATAACTGCGGTTAGCAATGAATTCATATAGTGCCAGGTATTTGTATTCCTGAAGAGCGCCGTCATAATAAATGCGGTCGTTTCCTGTCTGACCCCATGAAGCCCGGAGTTTGAAATCGTCAAAGAAACTGATATAATCTTTCCAGAAGTTTTCTTCGCTGATGCGCCATCCAAGAGATATTCCCGGGAAAAGACCGTATTGTTTTTCGAACATGTAGGAGCCGTCGTAACGGAGAACAAATTCAGCCAAATATTTCTGGGCATAGTCATAATTTACACGGCCGAAGTAGCTTCTGTGGGCACTTTGGGAAGCAGATCCGTTGTTTGACATATACTGGTCGGTGGCACCGGCAAATAACTGGTCAATCAGGCTGGTAACATAATTCTTGCGGAAAGCATTGAACCAGTTGAATATTCCTTTCTGGCTTTCGGTACCGGCCATCACCTTAAAATGGTTGTCTCCTGAAGAGAATTCATAGGTAGCAAACAGGTTATAGGTAATCTGCTGCCCATCTTCTGCCTGCTGTGTCAACTGAGGAGCATCCAGACCTCTTTTCCCTTTGATGAGAACAGGAACACCATTTGCGTCATACGTTTTTCCATCCCATGAATAAAGATACCAGGGTGTTTCAAAGCGCTTCTGATACCGGAAAGCTTTATCGAAGGAGGCATTTCCCTGGACAGAAAGGCCTTTTACCCAGGGTATCCTGACATTCATTCTCAGGTTGCTTTCGAGGATGTACCGTTTATCGCGGTCATATCCGGTAGCATCGGTGGATGTAACAGCCGGATTATCGCCATACTCGATATCGGGGCCCGGCATACCGTTTGGCCAGAAGGCAGGCATCTGGGGTTTTCCGCGCATCAGCATACGGAAAATGGCTCCTGCACTGCGGGTTGGGAAATTCCGGTTTTCCTGCCGGCCTGATACATCGAACGATACGTCAATATTCTGGGAGATTTTTCCGTCGATATTGCTTCGGAAATCCTGCTGGGAATAGTAGGTTGCGCTATGATGGTAATAGCCGTCTTCAAACTTGTTGCCAAGCGAGATAAAATATTTCATGCTTTCGGTACCGCCTGAAATAGAAACGTTTTCATAATTCTGGTTTGACCAGGGTTTAAAAACGGTGTGAAACCAGTCGGTATTCGGATGTCCCCACGGGTCCTTGCCATTACGGAACAGGTCAATATCGTCCTGTGTGTAAACCTGGAACCGACCGTTGGCCGGAGATTTGTAATAAGCGATTTCGTTCAGCATGGTTGCATAGGTAGCAGCGTCGGCCATATCAGGGATGCGGGTAGGCTGGTTGAAACCACCGTTGACATTGATGGTTATTCTGGGTTTTCCTGTCTGACCTCTTTTGGTTGTGATCAGAATTACACCATTGGCGGCCTGGGTACCATAAATGGCGGCTGAAGCATCTTTCAGAACCGTAAAGCTTTCAATATCGGCCGGATCAAGGCGTTCCATATTACGGTGAGGGATACCGTCGATTACAATTAACGGGTCATTGTTTCCCAATGTATTGGCGCCCCGGATGCGGATAACAGCTCCGTCATAGCCCGGTTCCCCGCTCTGGGTTATGGCTACAAGCCCGGGAACCCTGCCAATCAATGTGTTGCTGAAGTTGGTAGAAGGAGACTGCTTGAGTTCATCTCCCTGCACCGAGCTGACAGAACCGGTAAGAGTGACCCTTTTTGTGGTACCGTAACCCACTACCACAACTTCATCGAGTTTTTGTACTTCCTGTTCCAGAGCCACCTCCAGAGTGTTTTTGCCGGCAACCGGTATCTCTGCCGTTACATAGCCGACGAAGGAGAACACCAGTACTGCATCCTGATTGGGCACAGAAATGGTAAATTTTCCGTTGATATCGGATGTAGTGCCAATGGTGGTCCCTTTAATGACAATGTTTACTCCCGGGAGGGGTTCTCCGCTGGAAGCGTCAGTGACTTTCCCTGTGATCACATTCTGCTGCGTGCTTTCGCGGGGAGCAATAACAATCAGGTTGTTTTCAAGCACCCTGTACATGAGGTTCGTACCTGCTGTCAGGTTATTCAGAATGTCACCCACACTCATATCATCGACATTCATTTCCACTTTTTTATTAAGGTCAAGGAATCCGTCGTTGTAAAAGAAACGGATGTCGCTTTGGGATTCAATTTGTTTCAGGACATCCCTGACTGTTTTATTGTGCGCATCAAACGTAAACTTACTTCCCTGGGAAAAAACACTGGTAGCTGTTACGTTAAACGTGAACACGCAGATCAGTAACATTGAAATCCTCATGATTAGAAATATTTTGTTCAGAATACCCGGATAAGAACCCGGGAATGAATCTTTTATTTTCATACTTTTGTAAATGAATTGGTTAAACATTAATGGATGGCATACCCTGCCCGGTATGCCGACATTAAGGCCATTATGAACCGGCATTTCGCCTTGCGAGGTGTCGGTTCTGTTTTTAGGGTGCTTTTGTCATGGGGTGGTTAGTTTTAGGTTAGACATAAAAACAGGTTTATTGGGTATTTTGGCTATTGCTCATCAAAGTGCGGAAGTGGGTTAGACGCTCTTGGTCGGCATAAATCCGTGCTTCTCCCGGTGCAAGGTCGTATTTTATGGGTGCAGTCAGCTGGAGAATTTTCAGCACCTGTTCAAAGGTTTCATTCTGAATGATGCCGGTAAAAGTAAAATTTCTGAGCTCCTGCGCATCAAACGAAATTTTAACATTATATCTTCTTTCCAGACTGACAATAAGGTCATTCAGCGATTCTTTTTCAATGACCCATCGTTTGTCTTTCCATGAAATATAGGGAAGCGGGTTGATTTGTTCATTCAGGCGGATGCTTTTGTAAACCGGAGGAATCAGTTTTTGCTGGTTTGCTGCATCGTCTTTTTCGTTACCGGGTTTTTCTTCCCTTTGAACGGGCAAAGGATCTTTTTCAATTACAACATTTTGATTGGGTGCCAGAATGTAGGCAAACTTCTTTTTATCCGGTTTTGTTCCTTCCACTTTAATTTTTCCTTCCACCAGGGTAGCCGTAATTGTTCGATCGTCAGGATATGCTTTCACGTTAAATGATGTTCCGAAGGCTGTAATACTGATTCCGGAAGTTTTTACAATAAAAGGTTTATTTTTATTGGTAACCACCTGAAAAAACGCTTCACCGCATAATTTTACCTCACGGGAATTCAGATTATAGTCGGGGGCATATTCCAGAATGCTTCCTGCATTGAGCCATACCCTGGTACCGTCGGTCAGTGTTATTTCCGAACGGGTACCATTTGGCACATTTACAGTAAAATGCAAAGGTTGATCTTTTGGCATCATCTCACTGTGTTTTGACAGGAAGAGGAAGACAGAGCCGATCAAAAGAACAATTACAGCAGCGGCGCCGGTGAGCAATATCCGGATTGTGCGTTTGCTTCCTGAAAGAGAACGCACCAGAGAGGAAATGTTACGGGCGGATGGTTGGATTCGGTTTTTCAGTTTGTCCCATTGAGATTCCAGAATTCCGGGATCGGGAGGCTGAGCCAACGCCGCCACCTGCCATGCCTGCTGAGCTTCTGCAAACAGCCGGCGGTATTCCGCATTGTTTCTGACAGAAATAAGGAGAACATTTTCTTCTTCATCTGAAAGAGAACCTGCGAGATATCCTCCTATCAGTTCCTTGATTCTTTCAATATCATTTTCGTTGTTTTCCATGGTTCTTCTCAGCATATAATAAGACAATAAACGGTTCCTGAAAGTCTACAATCAACTAAAAAAACTTTTGAGAAAATTACTCATGCCTCTTTATGCGTGCGGAAAGCTTTTCCAGTGCCCTGGCAAGCTGTGTTTTCACAGTGCTTTCTGAAATTTTAAGGTAGGCGGCAATTTCCTTAATCTTCATCTGTTTAAACCGGCTCAGGTAAAATACTTCACGGCACTGCGAAGGAAGGCTGTCAACGGCATGAAGGATTTCTTTTTCCATTTCTTTACCTTCAAGATTTTCCACTATGGAATTTCCTTTGTCAGTCAGCTCCGTCTGAACCAGGTCATACAGATCGAGGTTCACTTTGCTTCCTCTGGTTTTTTGTTGCCTGAGCAGGTTTAGGCACCTGTTATGGATGCTTTTGACAAGGTATGATTTCAGGGAGAAGTCAATCTGTATGGTGGTACGGTGATTCCAAAGATCGCTGAACAGGTCCATGGCCACTTCTTCGGCATCTTCCTTTACGAGCAGAATGCCATATGCATAGCTGAGAAGCAAAGGGTAATAGGTATCAAAAAGAATCCGGAAAGCATGCAGGTCCCCTTCTTGTATTTTCTCCCATAATTGTTTTTCAAGAGGACTCATATGAAATTAATGAAAATCTTTTGTTAAATTGATCTGAATTTTTCGAAAAAACAAACTCAACATTTCAACCGTGAAGATAAAAACAAACCGGTATTTTTTTATCTCTCTTGTTGCAATTGAATGCCTTCTGGTGACCGGATATGTTTTCGGTTTCTTCTATGGGAATCCGGAAGGGTACCTGCACAAGCTGTTATGTATTGAGGATGAAAATACCATCCAGTCGTGGTTTTCATCCCTTCAGCTGTTTGTTGTCAGCTGGTATTTATTCGGGCTGGCTTTCACATTCGGAAACATCAGCAGCCGGAAATTCTGGGCACTTTTTCTTCTGGCGGCAGGTTTTCTTTTCCTGTCGGCCGATGAGATCATTATGGTGCACGAGACGATTGGTTATGCCATTATGCCGAACGATGTGAGGGCCGGTTCGCGATGGTGGTATTCCGGCATATGGGGATTTATTCTGGGGCCCATATTGTTCGGTTTCCTGGTTTACCTGTTCTGGTCTTTACGGGATTTGTTCAGGGGGAACATGCATCTTTTGTGGAGAAGCCTGGCAGGGGTGGTCATTTTCACAGGCTCTGCCACGGTTATGGATGAACTGGCCAATTTATTTCCTTATAAGAGCAACGGCCAGTTTGTTCAAACGATTCTGGAGGAAGGAGGAGAAATGCTGGGTGTGAGCCTTATACTATGGGCCTTGATGGATCTCTGCGTTAAAAAGAAAATTCCCCTCTTCCCGGTGGGGAAAGGGGAATATGAAGAAGAAAAAGGTATTACAGAATAAGGGTTATGCCGAATTTGCCTCCGGCTGTTGTACTTCCTCCGCCCAGTTCCAGATTCAGCCCGAAATTTTTATTAAGGAAATATCTTCCACCGATCTGGCCGCCCAGACCAACTCCTGTGGCATGGGTACCCGGATAATCCGCAGGAGAGGACCATATATAGAAACCAAGGGTCAGACCGGCATAAAAATCCCACTGGCTGGGAATGTCAAGAAGGGTATTAAAATGGTAATTGCCATTTCCGGCGATTCCAATAATGGAATTAGTATAGTTCACATGATTAATGCGTTCGACATATGACCGGAAAGAACCTTCCAGGCCAACAGTTATATCTCTGTGTACGCCCACATCAAAACCGGCATAAACCGGAAGTCCCCATCCGGAAAGACCGATTCCCAGATTAACCTGTTTGCCTCCTACCGGCATAGGGCATTGTGCCGAAAGGCTTGCCGTTGCCAGGGTTATTACGAAAACCAGAATCAGAATCCGCTTCATATTATAAAGTTTTAAAAGAATGAATCAACAGGGGGCGAAGATAATACAAATCCTTTGTTTTTTTATGTTGTGTTCCGGCTTCGAATTTTGTATTGTGTTTCGTGCTTTGTTTCGGTTTTGTCAGCACATTCTGACGATTTTGGGGCGAAAAATGGCGAGAATATCCACCAGTTCGGCCTGGAGCGACATCACTTCGCCTATATCTTTATACGCTGTAGGGGCTTCGTCAATGTCACCGCCGATTAACTCCACACCATGTTGTTGAAGCATTTCGTAGAGTTCTTTTTTGGTAATCTGGCTTCTGGCCTGGGTTCGCGAGATGCGGCGCCCGGCCCCATGGGATGAGGAATGAAGGGATAGGGGATTTCCTCGCCCTCGGACAAGATACCCGGGAGCAATCATCGTTCCCGGAATAACTCCTGTATCATTTTTTGCGGCGGGTGTAGCACCTTTTCGATGGATAATCACTTCGCGTCCGCTGACAGGATCTTTTTCCTTCCAGGCGAAATTGTGATGGTTTTCGATGCGGAGAATCCATGGTTCGCCGAGTTCTTCTGCAATTCGCCGGTGGATCAATTCATGATTGGCGGCTGCATAATCACCGGCCAGGGTCATGGCTTTCCAGTACTCCTGACCTTCGGCACTCCGGAGATCAAGCCAGGAAAGATTGCCTGCTTCGCCTGTAAGTCCGCATTTTTCTCTGGCAATTCGCGTATAATACCGGGCGATTTCGGCTCCCAGGTTCCTTGAACCCGAATGGGAAAGTATGCCGACATAAAGGCCTGGCGGAACCGGAAGCTGTGACGGGTCGGGAACCTCCACGATCCCAATGTCAACAAAATGGTTCCCGTGGCCGGAAGTACCCAGCTGTTCATACGCCTTGTCTTTCATCTTTTTCAGCAGGGGAATTTCCCTGAATTCTTCCCTGTCCATCACCGGATGTTCCTTGTGCCCTTTAAAGTAATCATCGCCAAAAAAGGTATTCCTGATGAGAATCTTCTTAAAATAGTCATGAGCTTCCGAAAGTTTTTCCGGAGGAATAGCAAAGACGGAAAGGCAAACCCGGCAGCCGATATCCATTCCCACTCCGAACGGAATCACTGCATTTTCGGTTGCCAGTACCCCTCCGATAGGCAATCCATAGCCTGCATGGGCATCGGGCATCAGGGCGCCCGATACAGCGACCGGCAGGCGCACGGCAAGCTCCATTTGCTGAATGGCCTTCGGATCTATATATTCTTTTCCAAAAAGGGTATAAGGTACAGGTTCTTCTCTGAGTTTTTGCGGACGTTCCGGAGCCTTCTTCGCGGCAGGAAAAAGAACCTCTGAAAGCAGGGGATGCTGTTCACGCAGAGAAGGAAAGGCGGTTAATTCCCTTAAGAGTTCAAGTGCTTCCGGCTTCCGGAGCCCAGGGTAATGCTTTTGCAGAATTTTATTAATGAGGGAAGCATCAGCATTCCCTATTCCTGCTTTCTTCAACTCCCTGGCTTTCAACTGAACTTTTTTCATCCGGACAAAATTGATCTTAAATTTCGGATGGAACCCACATGTTTTATAAAATTCTATTTAAAGGTGTTGTGTTTGCAAAACATGTGGTTTCATCGCGCCATTTTATCACATGCTAAGATAATCAAAACAGGCCTTTTATCCTGAATCCTTTATCAGGAAACGGAAGAAACCCCTGACGGAAGTTCGCATGCACTTACTCGTACCGCAGAGCTTCAGCCGGATTGCGCAAAGCGGCCCTGTAAGTTTGCCACAGAATGGTGCCGACAGAAATAAGGATTACCAGAAAGGTGGTTAATATAAAAACCAGCGGGTTCAGATGGATGCGATAGGCAAAATCGGTAAGCCAGTTTTTCAGGTAGAACCATGCCAGAGGCCAGGCAATAAGGGATGCGATGGCAATCAGGGTCATGGTTTCCGAAGAGAGAAGAAGCACGATCGACCAGGGGTCACTGCCCATGATTTTTCTGACGCCTATTTCTTTTGTCCGCCGTGCAATTGAATAGGAAACAAGTCCCAGCAGGCCGAGGCAGGCAATGCTGATGGCAAGAATAGTGAAAAACAGGGCAAGGTTTCCTGTGCGTTTCTCTTCCTGGTATTGCTTGTTCAGTTCATCATCGAGAAAGAAATACTGAAACGGTTCATTGCTGGTCAATTTGTTCCAGAGGTTTTCGATCTGCGAAATGGAGTTCTGCATATCAGCCGGTTTCAGCCGGATGGAGATATAACCCCAGTTCCAGTCCTTGGGGCGCATTATAAAGATGGAAGGCTTAATTTCGGAACGAAGGGATTCGATGTTGAAATCGTTCACAACACCAACAACCTGAAGAAATTTAAATGAACCCTCAAAGGCCGGCAGGATAAACCGTGTTTTGGAAATATCTTCAATACCGAACTGCCGTTTTGCCACTTCGTTAATAACTGCGGCAGAGGAATCAGTCGCAAAATCGGCCGAGAGATAACGGCCTTCCACCAGTTTGAGCTGGTAGGTTTCGGCAAATTTATCGTCTGTCCAGAAGGTCTGCATGAGGTAGGTCTTGTTGGCTTCCTTTCCTTCCATACCATACCCGTTGTAATTGTTCAGCCGGCCGGGAATAGCGGTGCTGACACAAACGTTCGTTACACCGGGAAATTTCTTTACCTCTTCGATGAAAACTTTATTATTTTCCCGAAGGGAACCACCCCGTTCGATTACCAGCAGGTTTTCCCTGTTAAAGCCAAGATCTTTGGTTTGCAGGTATTTTAACTGCTGATAGATAACAACCGTTCCGCACAAAATGGCAACGGAAATAACAAACTGAAGAGTAACCAGGATTCTGCGCAGAGAGGAATTACCCTTTCCCTGCGAAAAACCACTTTTTAACACTTTGACCGGAGAGTAGGTTGAAAGAAGAAAGGAAGGGTATATACCGGCCAGAATTCCGATTACTACCGCGGCGGTAAGCAGGACAGCCCACATGAGGGAGCCTCCGAAAAGGTTCAGGCTGATGGAGAGGTTCATGGTATTATTAAACCATGGAGTGACCAGATCCACAAGGATAACGGCAAGAATGAGGGCCAGGAAAGTAATAATTACCGATTCGGTAAGAAACTGAAAAATCAAGGTTTTGCGGTCAGAACCTGCCACCTTTCTGATGCCGACTTCCCTTGCTCTTGTGGCCGACCGGGCCGTGGCCATGTTCATGTAGTTGATGCATGCCATGATGATGATAAAGGCGGCAATGAAGGAAAAAATTATCAGGTACCGTTTGTTCACGGCAGGAACAATTCCGCCCTGCACCGAATTATCAAGGTGTACATCAAGCAGCGGTTGCAATTTGTAACCGTACTGATTGCCTGCACTGAGCCAATCTTCCAGTTCGATTCCCATCATGGATTTTATTTCGTTTCCGATATATTTTTTCAGCATGTCGGGAATTTTATCTTCCAGCTGTTGCGCAGGAAAGCCGTTTTGCAGCTGGACATAGGTATAAAAGCTGTTGCTGATCCACTTTGTGAGGTCATAGTATTTAATTGACCTGAAGGTGACTATCATATTGAAACGGAACTGGGAGTTGACCGGTGGGTCCTGGGCAACGCCGGTAATCCGGTACCAGGTAGTATCGGTTTCGAACCGGATCAGCTTTCCAACGGGGTCGGCGTCGCCAAACATCCTGGAGGCGGTGGTTTTGGTAAGAACTACTGTATTGGGTTCCGTGAGAACTTTTTTGGGGTCACCTTTCAGCAGCGGGAAAGTGAACATGGTAAAAAAGCCCGAATCGGCATACAGGATGTTGTTTTCCAGAAAGCTTTTGTCATCAATTTTTATAAGGGTATTGCCGGTTTCCTGAATTCGCACGGCGTCCACAACTTCAGGAAAATCTTTTTTAAGGGTTGGGCCCAGAGGTGCACAGGTCCATGCACCGCGCAGGCGGTCTTCCCCAATCTTTCCGTCAAGATACAGTCGGTAGATATTGTCTGCATTGGTATGAAAGGTATCATAATGTTTTTCTCCCAGAACGTAGAGCAGGATCAGGATGGCACTGCCCAGCCCAATGGCAAGGCCGGTGATGTTAATGAAAGTATATCCTTTCTGCCTCCATAAAACACGCAGGGCAACCTTGAAGAAACTGGTAAACATAAGCGGCTTATTATGTGTTCAACAAAGCCTTGAAACAAATTATATACCAATGCAAGCAATACAATAGTCTACAAATAGTTAAGCTAAAATCAAATGCTCTGGTTGGTGATTAAAATGTCCGCTTTCGTACAACCGGATGTACGAAATCAGACAGGCCCGGGTTTATTCTTCCTGATTTTCGGGCTGGTAGCCGGTATCTTCTTCCGTGCCCGTAGCAGAAGCCGCCTGAACGGCAAGCTGGTCACAGCGGGTATTTTCAGGATGGTCGTTATGCCCTTTCAGCCAGTGGAATTTTACCTGATGCCGTCGGTAGAGTTCAAGAAACTGTTTCCACAGGTCGGCATTTTTCTTTTTGGCAAAGTTCTTTTTTTCCCATGCAAATACCCAGCCTTTTTCCACGGCGTCTACCACATATCGTGAATCGCTGTAGATGTCGACAACAGTTCCGGGAAATTTAAGCATTTTCAGGGCTTCGATAACAGCCATAAGTTCCATCCGGTTGTTGGTGGTAAGCCGGAACCCGCGGGCCACTTCCTTGCGGTGATTGCCGGAGACAAGGATAATACCGTATCCTCCGGGGCCGGGATTTCCTTTAGCAGCGCCGTCGGTGTAAATGGTTACGTGATGCGGCATGGCCGGAATCTATTCAACAATCTGCATTTCATTCAGCAAATGCGAGGCTCCGGCAAACTTGTCAATAATGAAAAGTACATACCGGATATCGACACAGATGGTTTTCTGTTTTTCAGGGTCATACTGGATGTCGCCGGTCATTCCTTCCCAGTTTCCGTCAAATGCAATGCCTACCAGTTCTCCGTTTGCGTTCATAACCGGACTGCCTGAATTTCCTCCTGTGATGTCGTTGTTGGTAATAAAGCACACCGGCATTTCCCCGTTTTCTCCGTAGCGGCCATAATCCTTGTTTCTGAACAGTTCTTTCAGTTTGGGTTCCACTGCAAAATCAAGGCTTCCCGGATCCTCTTTCTCGATCACGCCTGCCAGGGTGGTTTTGTAATCATAAAACACCGCGTCCATGGGCTTATAATCTCCCACGGTACCATAAGTAAGCCGCATGGTGCTGTTGGCATCGGGGTAAAATACCCTGTCGTTCTGCATTTCCATCAGGCCGGCCAGAAAAAGTCTTTGCCCGCGATCAAGGTTTGCATTGAAACGCGACATCATGGCATCAATTTCAAAGTATTTCGAAAGAAATGATTTCAGCAGAACGATTACCGGGTCTTTGTCCAGTTTGTTCAGATCCGGTTTGCTGAGAAAATTAAGAAACAGATCTTCTTTTACAAAAATGGATTTCGAATACAGGTAATCGACATACCGGTTAAAATCTCCCTTGTATTTTTTCTGAATGGTGCTGAAAATATCGGGATGAAATTCCTGGGCGACGTTATCGTAAAAGAGTTTCAGCATGGCCGCGGCTGTCTTTTTATCGGTTTCCAGGTTATAGTCTTTATAGAATTTATGGGCATTCTTTTTGATTTCGTCGGCATAGGCTTTAGCACGTGCGGCGCTGTCTTTTCCAAACCGCAGGGCCATATAGAGTTTATCGATAACCAGCGAATATTCGAGGACTTCAATACCGTTGTAGAGGGCTTCCATCAGGTATTGCGAAGCCTGAACGTATTCTTTTCTCCCGTCGTATGCATCGCGGATCAGCTGGAGGGCGTTGCCGTATCGGGCTTTTCTTTCCGGATTGGCCGCAACCCAGTCAGAAAAATTTTTTTCCAGTGCCTGCCTTTCTCCGATGAGGGGCAGAAGCCTGAACCCTCTCTGCTGCCCGATGGAATATTTGTAGTAGTTGCTGGAAGTAGCGTATTTGTCGGCATACTGGAGCCTGATTTTCGGGTCAGCGTTCATATCGCGCTGCCAGATATCGAGTTTCATACCTCGCACTTTGATGCGGATGGGATTGTTAATCTGCTGGGTTTCCAGTATTCCCCATGAAGGGAGGTACCGGTCGGTTCTTCCGGGATACCCCATGATCATGGTATAATCTCCTTTGTGTACCCCTTTGATGGATACGGGCAGGAATTTTTTGGGTTTCAGGGGAACGTTGTTGGGTGAATATTCAGCCGGAGAGCCATCGGGCGCGCAGTAAACCCTGAACAGGGAAAAATCGCCTGTGTGCCTGGGCCACATCCAGTTATCGGTATCGCCCCCGAATTTACCTATGGAGGAGGGAGGGGCTCCGACCAGCCGGACATCCTTATATGTTTGGTAAACAAGAAGATAGAACTTATTCCCTTCGAAAAACGATTCCACTTTTGCCTCGTATTTGTTGATGCTGTCGGTAGCTTCTTTGGTAATCTTATCGCTGATTTCTTTAATTTTTTTGCTGCGTTCATCTTCGGTCATGTCGTAGGTGAGGCCTGAAAGGATGCGGTCGCTTACATCTTCCATCCGGATAAGAAAGGTAACGGTTTTTCCGGGATTGGGAAGTTCCTGGTCGCGGGTCATAGCCCAGAAGCCGTTGGTCAGGTAATCGTGTTCGAGGGTGCTGTGTGCCTGTATTTCGCTGAAACCGCAATGGTGGTTGGTGAGCAGAAGCCCTTCGGCCGAAATAAACTCAGCCGTACACATGCCATGGTCCAGAGCAACCACAGCATCTTTCAGCGAGGAGTGATTGATGCTGTAAATGTCTTCGGCCGTAAGCCTGAGGCCAAGCTGCTGCATTTTGGTGATATTCAGCCTTTCAACCAGCGGAAGAAGCCACATGCCTTCGTCGGCAAAAAGCCGGAATGAGAAAGAAATGACGAGCGCCAGTAACAGGAACAGTTTTTTCATATTACACGTTTAAAAGGTTATTGTTTTGCACATCTGTAAGGAAACTTCCGTTGGTCTGCCGGGTGGTCACGTCAGGTCAACAGGGCATTTTTCCAACACCAAACTTTGGTTTCAAAACTAATGATTTTTTTTATGTGAATAGTTCTTTCTGAACCGGATGCAAAAAAGATCTCCTGTGATGGGGCGAGGGGCCGCTGAGGGTGAGTGCCTGGCGGTGGAACAGGGTAGGGTACCCTTTGTTTTTGTTCCATCCGTACTGGGGAAACTCATCATGCAGTTGCACCATATAGTCGTCGCGGAAGGTTTTGGCAAGTACCGATGCGGCGGCAACGGGAGCCAGGAGGTCATCTCCCTTGACAATGCAGTGGTAAGGGATGTCTTTGTAAGGTACAAAGCGGTTTCCGTCAATCAGCAGGAGGTCGGGCACGGGGGAAAGCTTCTCAATGGCTCTGTGCATGGCAAGGAAAGTTGCCCTGAGGATGTTGAGCCGGTCGATTTCTGCGGGTGAGGCCATGCCTACGCCCCAGGCAAGGGCTTTGCTGAGAATGATTTCACGCAGTTCGTAGCGGAGGGATGGACTGAGTTTTTTTGAATCGCGCAGGCGGGGTTCCAGGAAATCGGGAGGAAGAATTACGGCCGCAGCGAAGACCGGTCCTGCGAGACATCCTCTGCCGGCCTCATCGCATCCGGCCTCAATGCACGAAGGGTTATAGTGCAGTTGCATCATGGTTGCTCCTGAGAACGTTTTCCATGCTTTGCCAGAGGAGGCCGGCCGTGCGGTCCCAGCTGAAAACATTGCGGCGCAGGCGTCCTTTTTCAATGAGGCTCTGACGGATATTGTCATCGTTACTGAGGGTTTCCATAGCCCGTGCCACCGAAGCCGCATCGTTCGGATCAACGTACAGGGCAGCATCACCGGCCACTTCGGGCAACGAAGTTACCCGGGAAGCAATAACCGGAACATCGCAGTGCATCGCTTCAAGCAGTGGAATTCCGAAACCTTCGAAGTGGGAAATGCATACCAGGGCAAGGGAGGAGGCCAGCAGCCGATGCAGGGTTTCTGTGGGCACCCTGCCGGTAAAAATCACATCCGTCCTGTATTGCATTTTTTTCCAGGTGTGGTGTATTTCCTTTTTCCCAAACCAGGCAGGACCTGCAAGAACCAGTTTGATGCCGGAAGGATTTTCCCTGCGGTAGAGTTCAAATGCCTTCAGGGCCGTGACAATGTTTTTTCTGGGGTGAAGCGAACCAACCATTATAAAATAAGGGCTTCCACCCGTAAACGTTCTGCGGACCCTCATTTGTTCGTCGGGAGGCAGCGGAACAAACCTTTCGGAAGCGCCGTTGTAACAAACGTCAATTTTGCTTTCCGGAATGGTGTAGGTACGGGAGATGTCGGTCCGGCTGTATTCCGAGACGGTGACAATGCGGGCGGCCTTTCTGGCAAAGCGCGGAAAAAAATGATGGTAAAAGGTGCGGGTAAGAAAAGGAAGATCCTGAGGGCGGTGTTCAAAGTTCAGATCGTGAATAACGGGTATGCAGGGCACAGAGCAGCGGAGCGGCAGAAACCCGTCGGGCGATAAAAAAAGGTGGGGCTTTATCCGTCGTATTGCCAGGGGTAAAGACCACTGAAACCATATGTGCCAGAGCACAGGGTGACGGGCAGGAGGAGGTATGACCAACGGTTTTACATTCGGACCAAACAGAAATTCTTTCGAAAAGGGCCGGTCAAAAAGAAACCAGAACTCATGTTCCGGGTGTTCTGTAACAAGCCTTCTCAGGGTTTCGTAGGTGAAATTGCCGATTCCGTCCAGTTTCCCGGCCAGCAGCAAACGCGTATTCACGGCAATCCGGTAAGGCATTCTTTCGTACAGCATTAAACTTACCTGTAAAGTAACAAATTTTTAGGCAGGTAAGAAAAATAATTCCGGGGTATTCTTTGTTTAATTGCCGGAAAAATGATACATTCGATTTACTGAATAACCAACCGATTGTTCAACTAAAAAATGAAAAACATGATTCATAAAATTTCTGTTGTTTTCTTTGCCTGCTTTTTTTCAGCGGGATTGCTCCAGGCACAGGAATATGCCACCGACAAGGGAGCAGGATTGTTTAATATTACGGGCAATTTTTCAAGCAGTGGCGGTTCTCTTTTTGAAGACAGCCATGGTCATTACAGCAATTCAGCAATTTTTGGCCTTGGTGCAAGCCGTTTTGTTGCACGGAATGTTTTTCTGGGTCTGGGATTCGGCTATGGCCGCCAGTCACAGGGTGATTGGTATTCCACAACATATGGCATAGGGCCTCACATTGGTCTGGCGGCCGGAGGACAAAAAAGCCAGGGTTTCCCCTTTATTACTTTTGGAGTAAGGTATTATGGGGCCAATTTCAAAACAGACATCTGGTCAGGAAATACAGTTGAAGCAGTTGGCAGTGATATCTTCGGAGGGCTTGGCATTGTTATTCCCATAAGAAAATATGTAGGATTAACGTTCGAAGGCAATTATCATGCCCTGAGTTTGAATGATCAGAATGATCACCATTACGGAGGGAAAATATTTATGCTGGGAATAGGCCTAATCGGTGTTTTTTATAAATAAAGCCGCATAGCCTCAGGCTTTCATTTTGTTACAGCGGGGTTTGCCCGGATGGGGGCGCAAAATGCCAACGCACTGCGCATTAGTTCGCTTCTCTCCTAATGCGCAATCCTGGCTTAAAAAAGTATGTATTAAAGAAAGTAAGGGAACCACATTTTTACAACGAATTATCAAATATCAGAAAGCATAAAATAGAGGGAACTTCTTTTCACTCCTTCGAAAACCATGGAAGCGTTTGAAAAAAAGTCAAATTCGAACGAGTCGTACCGGCCAAGTTTCTCCAACAAACATCTGTATATCAAATAAATAATCTTGTTTCTTGCAATGAAAAATTTAAAATGAAAAAATTTTTATTTACTTCACAATCTACAAAAAATCCGATTAATAGAGGTCAAACCCATAGGCAAAATTCACACCTGTCTGTCTTATCTTATGCTTTCCAAAAAGATACTTTAGATTTCCTTTAGAATTATTCAGTAACTTTGCTTCATGAAGGTCCTTATTGTTGAAGATGAAATTGAATTACTGACTGAGATAAGCAACTATCTCACCAAAGAAAATTACATCTGCGAATTGGCTGAAAATTTTTCCAAAGCATATGACAAAATTACTATTTACGAATATGATATTATTCTGTTAGATATTACTTTACCCGATGGTAATGGTCTTGATTTGCTAAAAACAATCAAAAAATACAATATCAAAGCAGGAATTATTATTCTTTCGGCAAAAAACTCATTAGATGATAAAATTATCGGCCTCGACCAGGGTGCAGATGATTATTTGACAAAACCTTTTCAGTTGTCAGAATTAAATTCGAGGATAAAAGCTTTGCTGCGAAGAAGAAACTTTTCTGGTTCTGATATTGTAACTTTTAACGAAATAACAATTAACACAGACAGTAAAATCGTCACAATCAATGATCAGCAACTTACGCTTACTAAAAAGGAGTATGATATACTACTGTTCTTTATAGTAAACCAAAACCGTGTTCTGACAAAGGAAGCAATTGCAGAACACTTATGGGAGGATACCATTGATCTGGCAGATAGTTTTGATTTTATTTATACACACCTGAATAATATCCGCAAAAAAATAAAACAGGCAGGTGGGAAAGATTATATCAGAACAATTTACGGGATGGGCTACAAACTTTCGGAGAAATGAAATTTTTGACGAAAATTAACCGCAATTATTTGATACTTTTTACTACCATCCTGCTTACGGTAACGATTGCCGGATATTTTGTTCTGCATATTATCATCATGCGCGGGGCGAAAGAAAGACTACTGGGAAAAATGTATCTCATAGAGAAAGAGATCGCAAATACAGGAGAAATTCCAAACCTCTATCCGATTATTGAAATACAAAAGACCAGCGAGGCACCTGTTATCAAACCAACATTCAAAGAAGTGATTATACGGAATGAAATGGAGAACGAAGACGAAATCTTCCTGGAATATTCAAAAAAAATTAAAGTTAATGATTCATGGTATCTGGTAAAATTGCGTCAATCGTCTTTTGAAAATGAAGATTTGATTTTAATTTTAGCTCTTACCCTTTTCACGTTGCTTTCTTCAGCATTTATTATATCGTTCTTTATAACAAAAAGAATGAATAAAACAGTATGGGCCGATTTTGAACATAATCTTCATGAAATTGAAAGCTTCGGCTTGAGTCAAAATCAAAATATTTCACTTTTAGAAACAAGCATCGAAGAGTTTCAGCGACTGAATCAGGTAATCAATAATTTAACGCATAAATTGAAGTCGGATTATTTAATGCTGAAAGAGTTTACAGAAAATGTCTCGCATGAAATTCAAACCCCTCTTTCGATTGCTTTGCTCAATTTGGAGCAAATCCTTCAACAGGATTTGAAGGAAGAAACCTTTCAAAGAGTGGTTAAATCTATAAATGCTTTAAAACGGCTTTCTGCATTGAATCAAAGTCTTATTTTACTTGCAAAAATCGAAAACAAACAATTCATAACTGATAAAGAAATCTCTTTCAAAGAGCTTGTAAGCCGTAAGGAAAAGGAATTTTCCATTCTTTTTGAAGCAAAAAAACTGGATATAAAGTTGCTAATAGAGCAGGATTTTATAGTTGAAATGAATGAACAGCTTGCAGATATATTAATTAACAATTTATTTTCAAATGCCATTAATCATAATATCGTTGGCGGCGATATCAGAATATTTATGAACGCAAAAACTTTTGAAATATGTAACACCGGTGAAAATAACTTACTGACGGATGATACTATTTTCAATCGTTTTGTCAGTGGCAACCCGAAGTCATATGGACTGGGCCTGGCGATTGTTAAAAAAATCTGTGAGACCAGTAATCTGAATATTCGTTACCTGAAGAATGATTACCATTGTTTTATAATTAATTCAAAAATTTAAACCGTAAAAATTGAAAACCTATATTGTACAAATAGTATTGTTATGTTTACCCGGATTTATAGGTGCTCAGCAACGGAACCTGGATTTTTACATCAGACAAGCCAAGGCATCAAGTCCACTGATTAACCAGGCGAACAACAACAATAAGATTGTCGGTCTTGACCTGGAACAAATCAGAAATATCCTTACAAAGCCTGAAATCAACGTAGAAGCCAGTGCCTTGTTAGCCCCTATTATTGCACATGACAATAATCGCAACCGTTTCCAACTGGTTTCGAATGGCGCAAACAGTTACTCCGGTTACGACATGGCATTGACCGATGGCGGACAGTATCAGTCGGTTATATCGCTCAGACAACCTTTGTTCACAGGTTCCCGTTTTGGAGCTTATTCTGAAATGGCCGACATTTCGCGACAGATAAATGAAAATCGTATTACGCTTACTGCGCACGAACTGGAAAGAATAATTAGTCAGCAATACCTTCTTTGCCTGAAAGCAAAAAGGACAGCTGAAACAAACCGGCAGCTTTTGCTGGTACTTGGCGAGCAAATGGACTTAATGCAAAAATTAGTTGAAAATGCTGTTTATACACAGTCAGATTTAATGTTGTTGCAGATTGAATATGATAATTTTAAACTGAATTACGAAAGTGCGCAGTCGGATTACCTGACGAACCTGTTTGACCTGAACCTGCTCAGTGGAATTAAGGACACCGTTATTGTTGACCTTGAGGAAATTAAACCACAAATAAAAAATCCTCCAGTTACAGCTTCAGAATTTGTAAATTCTTACCGGCTCGACAGTCTTGGCATTATTGCTGAACAGAACATCAGCAACCTTAAATACAAACCACAGCTCAATTTTTTTGTCAATGCTGGTATGAATGCCGTTTACCTGCCGGCGTTCAACCGGTTTGGTTTCAGCACCGGACTTACCCTTGGCTGGAATATTTTTGATGGCTACCAGAGGAAACTGTTAAAGCAGAAAACGGAGATAACCCTTCAAACGATCGATTTTGAGAAGCAGCATTTTATCACCCAAAAGGAGATTAATGAAAATGCCATTCTGAAACAGATTGATTTGGTTGAAAAGCGAAAGGTTCTGGCCGACAGCCAGTTAAACGAATACGATAAACTTCTGAAGGTTTATCGGGCCAAACTGGCGCAAGGTGAAATTTCAGTAATTGATTATAAAACAATATTCAGAGACCTGGCCGAAAAAAAGCATGAACGCGCTCTGCTCGACCTGGAAGAAAAGGCATTAATCATCTCATACAATTATTGGAATTACTAATAGGAACTTTATGAAATCAGCAGTAAATTTTATTTTAATAACCTTTTTGCTCGGATTTTTTGTTTCGTGCAAAAGCAAAACCATAGATACGACAATAAATACCGATGTACCCAAGGTAGCGGTCAAAACAACAACTGTTATATATGGTGAAATTGATGATATCGTTAGTTTAAACGGCAAAACAGTATT
Source organism: Bacteroidales bacterium (assembly GCA_012517825.1). Classification (NCBI taxonomy): domain Bacteria; kingdom Pseudomonadati; phylum Bacteroidota; class Bacteroidia; order Bacteroidales; species Bacteroidales bacterium. The sequence goes on from JAAYUG010000007.1 coordinate 51,930, forward strand.
TCTGAAAAAAGATGCTGTTATTTCATCCATCACCGGATACGTGAAAAAAGTGAATGTTCAGTATGGTGATGAGGTGCATAAAAATGATCTTCTTTTCGAAATTCAGACCAAAGAAAACAGAGCGTTGGAAAATTCAGGACTTGATCAGGAACTGGCCTCATTAAAAAGCGGAATAGTAAGTATCCTTGCCCCATCTGATGGCATCATAAGCGACTTGAATGCCAATTCAACGGGAATGTTTGTTGCCGAAGGCGCCCAACTTTGCACCATTGTTGCCAATAAGGAAATAACAGTGCTGGTAAATGTTCCGTATCAATACAACAAATGGATCAAAATTAATAAAGCATGTAAGATTATATTGCCCGACAGCACCTTCCTCGATGGGAATATTGTTAAAATAATGCCTTTAATCAATGCAGTAACGCAAACGCAGGATGTTCTGATAAAAGTCCGGGATAACCGACAGGTACCTGAAAATTTGAATGTCATCGTTCAATTTGTCCGGTCAAACCATTCTAACGCCATGTTGATTCCCAAGGAAGCTCTGTTGACCAACGAAGCACAGCAGGCGTTTTGGGTGATGAAAATTCTGCACGACAGCCTTGCCATCAATGTACCTGTTAAAAAAGGATTTGAAAACAATCGGATGGTTGAAATCTTTTCCCCAGATATTTCGGTAAATGACACTTTAATAAGCGAAGGCGCTTACGGGTTGCCCGACAGCACCATAGTAAAAGTCGTAAAATAATATGGAGAAGATATTTGTCAGATTCAAAAGTCCGGTAGCAGTAATGCTGCTGATCATTTTAACAGGTGGTGCGTTATCATATAAAATGATGAAAACGTCCTTGCTCCCCAATGTAACTTTCCCAAAAATTAAGATTATTGCTGAAAACGGCGAACAGCCAGTTGACAAGATGATGGTAACGGTTACAAAACCGCTCGAAAATGCTATCAAACAAGTTGAAAACCTGAAACTGATCCGCAGTATAACCAGCATGGGAAGTTGCGAAATTTCAGCTTTCATGGATTGGGGCTCCGACATTGACCTTGATAAACAACAGGTTGAATCACGAATTAACCAGATTAAAAACTCTCTGCCACCTGATGTACAGATTACAGTTGAGAAAATGAACCCTTCCATCCTGCCAGTGATAGGATATTCGCTTCAATCGGATACCAAGAGCCAGATTGAGCTGAAACTGATTGCCGAATACACTGTAAAGCCGTATTTATCACGTGTGGATGGAGTTGCAGCTGTTCAGGTGATTGGAGGGAGGGAAAAGGAATATAGGATTATTCCTGATATTCAAAAACTTAAACTTTTAAAAATCAGTACACAGGATATTGCTTCGGCCATTCAGCAAACCGGTTTTATTAAATCGAACGGCTATACTATTGATTACAAGCGGCTTTACCTAACGGTAACCGATGCCACTATTTCCAGCAAAGAACAGCTTGAAAACCTGGTCCTGTTTAATGATGCCAACCGTCAGATTAAAATCTCGGATATAGGCCGGGTGGAAATTTCAGAAAAAAACGAATACGTGAAAATCAAAGCCGATGGACGCGATTTCCCTCTTGTAGCTATAGTGAAACAACCCAACAGCAACCTGATTGATGTGGTGACTCAGGTCTCTGAAAAAGCTGCTGAACTAAATCATCTTCTTCCCAAAGGTGTTATTCTGAAACAGTATTATAACCAGGCTGAATTTGTTAACAGCAGCATCAGAAGTATTATTGATGTGCTCTGGATCGGATTATTGCTCTCAATTGTTGTTGTCATCGTGTTTTTGCGATCGTATAAAGCAAGTTTGGTACTTCTTGTTACCATTCCGTTAACGTTGGCACTCACTTTTATTGTGTTGCATTCAATCGGGTCAGATTTTAACATTATGACCATCGGTGCTATCGCGGCAGCTATAGGTTTGATAAATGACGATGCCATCATTGTTTTGGAACAGATTCACCGTGCACACGAGGCAAATCCGCAGAAAAAATCAAATGAACTGGTCGGGAAAGCCGTTCAGTACCTGTTCCCTGCCATGGTAAGCTCGTCATTAAGTACCATTGTTATCCTTATTCCATTTGAATTGATGACAGGAATTGCCGGTGCTTATTTTAAAATTCTCACGGAAACAATGATCGTAACCCTGTTATGTTCGTTTTTTATTACCTGGATAGGATTGCCGGTTATATACCTGCTATTTTCCAATGATAAAAATTTTTCCGGGAAAAATCGTGCATTCCATGCTCCGGAATACAAATGGCTTGAAACTTTATATAAAAAACCGTATTTAATCGGCGTTTTCATTATACTATTGGTTATCAGTATTATATTCATTTTCCCGAGATTGCAGACAGGTTTCCTTCCCGACATGGACGAAGGTTCAATTGTGCTGGATTACAATAGTCCGGCAGGCACCTCCCTGGAGGAAACTGACCGGATGCTGAACGAAGTAGATAAAATCATCGAAGCAATTCCTGAAGTAAAAACTTATTCGCGGCGCACCGGAACGCAGATGGGCTTCTTTATTACCGAGCCAAACCGTGGTGATTACCTTATTGAGTTAAAGAAAAAAAGAAACCGGACTACAGTTGAGGTATCGGATGAAATACGGAAGAAAATAGAAAGTACATTACCTGCCCTAACTGTTGATTTTGGTCAGGTAATAGGTGATATGCTGGGCGATTTGATGAGTAGTGTGCAACCCATAGAAATAAAAATTTTCGGCAGCGACCATAACGAATTACTGAAATTGTCAAAACAAGCGGCAGACAGCATACGAACTGTCGCAGGCACTGCCGATGTATTTAATGGCATTGTAGTTGTCGGCCCGGTAATGAAAGTTTTGCCCAGAGAAGGAAAACTGAAACAATTCGGGCTCACCCCATCACAGCTTCAGGAACAAATCAGTGTTTATCTCGACGGATTAGTTGTGGGAACGGTACCGGAAAAAGAACAGTTAACAAACATCCGGATGATATTCCCGGTCAATAATAAAACTCCGCTTGATGCAGTAAAACAAGTTGAGATATGTACTTCCTCAGGCAATTATGTTCCATTATCCGATTTTGCTGATTTTACAGTTTTAAGTGGCGTTTCTGAAATTCAGCGCGAAAACCTCCAGTCCATGGGAGTAATTACTGCAAGGTTAAATAACAGGGACCTGGGAGGTGTGATGAAAGACATTCAACATAAAATGAAAAGCATAAGTTTGCCTCCATCTTACCAGATCGTTTATGGAGGTTCTTATGCTGAGCAACAAAATTCGTTTGCCGAATTACTGAAGATACTTATTGCAGGCGGCTTACTGGTTTTTGCTGTTGTTTTATTTATGTTCAAAAAACTGAAATATTCTCTTATCGTGCTATTTATAAGCGTGATGGGAATTGCAGGTAGTGTCATTGCCTTATATCTTACCCATACGCCTCTGAATGTGGGAAGCTACACCGGACTGATTATGATCATAGGAATTATTGGTGAAAACTCTATCTTCACAATACAGCAGTATTTATCAGAATTGAAAAATGGAGGAAATAATGCACTTATACGCGCTGTTTCAGCTCGTTTACGGCCTAACCTGATGACGGCTTTAGGCGCTATAGTTGCACTTTTCCCCCTTGCATTGGGCATTGGTACCGGTGCACAAATGCATCAACCTTTAGCAATTGCGGTCATTGGAGGTTTCATTTTAGCATTACCATTGTTATTAATTGTATTGCCTGGCCTTTTGAAGTTGATAATTAGAAATAGCGCATCGGAAACACAAGAAGATTAAAATTCAATCTCTTAGATGAGAATCTCCTGTATCTTGTTTTTTTTATCAATTTCAATTTTTTCTCAGGCGCAAAATGATTCTGCGGGTAAATATAAAAGCAGGATATGGGAAAATCTATCCATACAGGGAATATATCAGAATGGATATGTATTTGCTACAAACAATTTCTTAAGGGGAACCAATATTGAAGCAACAAGAATCAATGCTTTTCAGACATTTTCCCTGAAATTTTCCAACCAGACAACAGGAGACAAACTTTGGCAACAATTATATAAATATCCCAATTGGGGGATTGGGGTTTACGTTGCCGATTTTTACAACCCGGAGGAAATAGGTTTCCCGATAGCTGTGTACGGATTCTTTAATGCCCCATTTAAAAGATGGGATAAGCTGTGTTTTAATTACGAACTTGGTTTTGGTGCCACTTTTAACTGGAAATCTTTTGATCCGGTTACCAATAAATATAATATTGCTATTGGTGCCGGGGAATCTTTTATTATTGATGCCGGGTTAAACCTGCAATACAATTTAACTGAGAGGATTGAACTTATTACAGGTTTTAGTCTTACTCATTTTTCCAATGGAGCACTTAAAAAACCAAATTTTGGAATAAATACTGTTGCTCCAAAGATTGGACTTAAATATAATTTTTATGAACCTCCCTCCCTTGTAAGGCGGAAGGTGCCAGAATTTCAGGGAGAAAATGAGTGGCTTGTTTCTGCCTACGGCGGCGCAAAGAATGTCATTTTTGATTCGGTTAGTATTGACATAATGGAAAAATATGAAGGAGTCTTTTTCCCGGTTTTTGGTATTTCATTCGGTTATAACAGGCATATTAGTTATAGGTCAAAAATCGGATTTGGAGTGACAGTTTCTTATGATGGTTCCGTCAATGCCCAGGTTGCAATTGAAAAAAACGAACTGGATCCTGTGGATGGTCCTCTTACAGACAAACTTCAGCTAAGTATCTATCCTTCCTATGAGCTCGTTGCAAATAAAGTATCATTGGTCCTGCAACCTGCGTTTTATCTTTACCGAAAAAAAATAAAAAATGAATCGCCGAACTTTCATCAGAGAATTGGCCTTAAATACCAGATAACAGATAATATTTTTGTCGGAATAATTCTTCGTGATTACGCTTTTCACGTTTCCGACCATATAGAATGGACATTAGGGTATAGAATACTCAGTGATTGACACAGCTTGAAAATTCCTTTAGAATCGTAGTTTACATTTGCTTGTTTAAATTAACAATTTAAAACCAAGTACAATGAAAACAAAGCTTTTAATTATTTCAGCTGCTCTGCTGATGAGCATATTTAGTTACGGACAAACTGAAAAAAATGTCCCGTCCGTGGTCAAATCTTCTTTTACACAAAAATTCCCCAAAGCCACCAATGTGAAATGGGCTAAGGAAAATGACAAAGAGTGGGAAGCAGAATTTAAAATGGACGGTAGAAACTATTCGGCAAACTTTGACAATACCGGAGCCTGGATGGAAACAGAATACAAGATCAGCGCAAATGAGATCCCTGGCGCTGTAAAAACTGCGATTGCCAAAGAATTTGTGAGTTACAAAACTGACGCATCAGAAGTTTCTGAAACGGCCAAAGGGAAAGTGTATGAGTTTGTGCTCAGTAAAGGCGAGGAAAAAATGGAAGCTGTTTTTGATCCTAATGGAAAACTTATCAAAAAGCTGACAATTAAAGAAGAAAATGAGAAAGAAGAAAAATAGTTTTCGAAACCTCGTAAATAATTGATTTCTGGGCGCTTGTACCTGGTTAACGTTAAACGTTACCTTCAGCAAGCGCCCTTTCTTTAAAATTGCCTGCGGGTATAATGGCTCACCTTGCAGTTCCTTTTTCTTCATCCTACCCAACTTTTTTTTATTCTTCAAGCCCCCTGATTCATCAAACAGGATTATGGAAAGGAATCGATAATTTTAAGCCAATGAACAAAATAACTTGAGAGCAAACTCAAGGATGAACTTTTAACATACATTGCGAATGAGAATATTCGCATTTTGCCCAGAGGGCCTTTGCTGTAATTCCTGACATTACGGCATTCACAGCCAACCGGGCTCCCCTGTTTTAACTTGGCCTGAGCACAAGGTTTTCACGTTCATAAAAGAAATTTCTTTTTGGAAACATGTTTGGGTTTTTACCAGGATAATGCTGGTAAGTGGCAAAACCAAACGGAACGAAAAGTTTTTAAACGTCGCCAACCTGAAACCACACCTGCTCCGCATCCGATTTTTATGGAAACAAAGTTGTTCCGTCAGGTTGATAGACCCAGCGAAAGGTTACTTCTGCATATTGTCCGGTGAGGTTATCGGGAAGAAATTTTACGGAGGTAATCAGAATTTTTGCATATGTAGGAACAATTGAACGGTAGGTAATAACCTGATTGACGGCGATTGTATCCGATAAGGCTGCAAAGGACGTGGTTTTCACTTCAGAATATGCCGAAAAAAAAGCCAGGGCAGAAGAAGAATCTCCAAAGGTACCATTGGTATAGAATGCCTTATCGTTCTCGGGACTGGCAAGAAGTACTCCGGTAAGATTTCCCTGCGGGTCGGTGAGGGCCTGTGCAACCAGATCGATGCGCACGCTGCCGGAACCCGGATAAGGATGGTTTTTCCCTGTGCTAAAGGAAAACCCATACGTATAATAAGGCCCGGTACCGTAAAGTTTTGTCGAAATAACCGCCTCTCCTGATAGCTTAACTTTTTCTTCTTTCCGGCAGGTTGTTAAAAGCGACAGGATGATGCCTGACAGGATCAGAAGCAAGCTATTTTGCAAATATTTTTTCAGGAAAGGAAACATAAAAGGCTGTATTAAAAAGCTGCCATCAGCAGGTTGATGTCTTGAAAGGGCAGGGAGAAAAGGTCGGCAATGGTTTTGCTGGTAAGGATGCCGTTGAATATGTACACTCCGTTACGGAAGCCTGTATTGAACTTGATGGCCTTTTCAATGCTTCCGGTTTCGCCTATTTCGAGGAGCAGGGGGAGAAATACGTTACTGAGTGCGATGGATGCCGTGCGGGCCACGCGCGAAGGCAGGTTAGGCACCGAATAATGGATTACGTTATGTTTAACATATACCGGATCAGATAGAGGCCTGCATTCGGAAGTTTCAATGCACCCACCCTGGTCAATGCTCACATCAATGATCACTGACCCGCGTTTCATGGTTCTGACCATGTCTTCGGTTATCAGAAAACGGGGTTTGTTTTCCCGTATATGCAGGGCGCCGATAAGCACATCGGCCGAGCGGAGCGATTTTTCGAGAACGTTGGGGTGGAAAATGGAAGTATAGACAGGGAAGCCGACGTTGGTCTGAAGCCGGCGAAGCCTGTGCACCGAATTGTCGAAAACTTTCACCAGCGCGCCCAGTCCGATGGCCGCACGGGTAGCATATTCAGCCACCGTACCGGAGCCAAGTATCACCACCTCGGTAGGGCTGATACCGGGAATACCGCCCAGCATCACTCCCTTGCCTCCGTGGGCTGTACTGAGCAGTTCGGCGGCAATATGAATGGCCGTTATTCCGGCAATGGAACTCATGGAGTTGACCACAGGATAGGTGTCGTGTTCGTCTTTAATACTCTCAAAGGCAATGGCTGTGACCTTTTTCTGCAGAAGGCCGGCGATGTACTCCTGTTGCTGTGATTGAATATGCAGGGAAGAAAGAACGGTTTGTTTCCCTTTCAGCAGCTGAATATCGTCTTTGTTCAGAGGAGCCACTTTCAAAACGATATCGGCCCGCAAAACCTGTTCGTGCGAAGTAAGGATGTAGGCTCCCCGTTCGCTGTAATCGGTATCGCTGTAATTGGCTGACCTGCCGGCATTCTGTTCCACAAGAATTTCATGGCCGTGGCCAACCAGTATTTCAACCGCCTCGGGGGTAAGAGGAACCCTGCTTTCGTTTTTGTCGGGTTCACAAGGAATGCCGATAACAAGCCTCTGGCGGCGCACCGCCGTATCGAGTTTTTCTTCCTGAGGCATCAGCCCCTCCCGGAGTAAGGGATTCTGAACCTGCGATGTCTGATTTTCAGCCATACCCGATAATTAATTGGATAAAGGTAATACAATTTCACGGATCTATTCCATACTGCCGGCCGTCTGAACCGTTACGGAACGTGTACCATCCGGATTGACCTGAATGAACACCTGAAGCAGTTCCTCAGGAAGCAGTTGGTCAATTCGTTCCGGCCATTCAATCAGGCAGATGTTTCCGCTGAAAAAATATTCTTCATAGCCAATATCGTAGGCTTCGGTAATGTCTTTGATCCTGTAAAAATCAAAATGATAGATGATGCGGCCGTTTTGTGTAAGGTATTCGTTGACAATGGCAAACGAAGGGCTGGTGACGGCACCGGAAACGCCGAGCTGTTTGCAGATTTCGGCAATCAGAGTGGTTTTTCCGGCTCCCAGCTCGCCATAAAAAGCAACAACGGGATATTGTTCCATGAGCGGCAACAGATGGCCTGCCACCAGGGGAACATCCTGCAGGGAATTCATGCCCAGACGAAGTGGTTTCATTTTGGTTGCAGGGTTATCAGAGGAATCAGCATTTCTTCCATTGATATACCTCCGTGCTGGAAGGTATTCCGGTAATAGTTGACAAAATAGTTATAATTGTTGGGATAGACAAGGAAGTCATATCCGGTGGCAAAAATGTACGAAGAAGTCACTCCGGCCGCGGGAAGATGAGCCCTGGCAGGCTGGCGGATTTCAAATACTTCTTTGGGATTGTAGTTCAGATTGCGCCCTTGTTTATAACGCAAATTGACGCTGGTCTTTTTATCGCCGACAACTTTCACCGGATTGGCAACCCGCACGGAGCCGTGATCGGTGGTAATGACAAAGGTGACCGGATGAGCGGCCAGTGCTTTGATAAGATCGAAGAGATAGGAATGCTGAAACCACGAAAGGGTGAGCGACCGGTAAGCCGGTTCATCCACCGCCAGCTCGCGGATAACCTCCATTTCGGTACGGGCATGCGACAGCAGGTCAACAAAATTGTAAACAAGCACAACCAGGTCGTTCCGCAGCAGGGATGGAATGTCTTCGAGGAGTTTTCTGCCGGCTTTCAGGTTGTTGACCTTTTCGTAGAAGGTTTTTGCATTTTTCCCTGCCCGGCTTAACTGACGGCGCAGAAGTTCCTCCTCGTACTGGTTTTTCGATTCCTCTTCCTCTTCCGAAATCCACAAATCAGGAACCAGTTGCCCGATTTCCAGCGGCATCAGGCCGGAAAAAAGGGCATTGCGTGCAAACTGTGTTGCCGTGGGCAGGATACTGCAATAGAGTTCATCGTTCACAACCGTAAGGTAGTCCTTTACCAGCTGGTAAATAACCTGCCACTGGTCAAGGCGGAGGTTGTCAATCACAATGAATACCACCTTCTCACCCTTATCGAGCAGGGGGAAAATGGTGTTTTTCATTACACTGGGCGAAAGAAGGGGCTTGGCGGCGTTTTTTTCGTCAAACCAGCCCAGGTAGTTCTGGCTGACATATTTTGCAAATTCGCGGTTGGCTTCGTTTTTCTGAAAGAGAAGGATTTCTTCCATTTCGGCGCCGGCCGAAGCTTCCAGTTCCAGTTCCCAGTAAACCAGTTTGCGGTAAATTTCGCACCAGTCATCGAAATTGCGGGCAGAATTTATCCGCAGGCTGATGTTGGAAAACTCGGCCTGGTAATCCCGTGTTGTTTTTTGTGATACCAGCTCACGGGTCTGGGTGTGTTTTTTTATTGACAGGAGAATCTGGTTGGGATTGACGGGTTTAATCAGGTAGTCGGCAATTTTTGAACCGATCGCCTGATCCATGATGTTTTCCTCTTCGCTTTTTGTAATCATCACAACCGGAACATCGGGCCGGAGGGTTTTTATACGGGAAAGGGTTTCCAGCCCGCTCAGTCCGGGCATGTTCTCATCAAGAAATATCAGATCGAATGCCCTTTCACTGACCTGGCCTATGGCATCATTGCCGTTGGTAACAGTAACCACTTCGTACCCCTTCTCCTGAAGAAAAAGAATATGGGGGCGCAGCAGGTCAATCTCGTCGTCAACCCATAGTATCAGTGTCTTTTTCATTGCAGGGGATAATGGTTTGTATAGAAACGCAGGTATCGTTCAGTGCTTGTATCTTTTTTGAGGGTAGCCAGGTTGGGTTCAGAAATGACAAACAAATAGGACGATTCGGCATTTACATCGCGGAAAATGCCAGGGTCTTTCAAAAGGTACCCAAGGTAAGCAAGGGCATCGGAGCTGTTGGAAAAGACGTTTACGGTAACAATCTGCTGGTTTTTTCCGAGGTTTTCGCCCTGCACGTTAAGGGTTAATTTCGGGAACTGATCGAGGTTGAAGTTGATGAGGTTAAAAATGAGCTGGTTCATGTTGGCTGTGGACGGAATCACAATGGCGGCATAGTGCTTTACTCCGGGGTTGTAGGCATAAATTTCGGCGGCGGTTTTTTCTTCGGCCTTTTCCTTTATCTCAGGATATTTGTTGTCCATGAAATCGAGCATGATACGGGCGTTGGAAGCGGGTTCTGAGGCCGGGAAGGCGGCAAGGATGGTGTTCAGGGTACTGCGGAGGGAATCGCGTTGATTGAGACGGGCAAAGGCAAGGGCTTTCAGGTAGAGATACCGGGCAGTAAGCGAAGTATCTTTTTCTTCGCGCAATGCCTGGGTTGCGAGTGCAATAACTTCCGGGAAATGTTCCTGCAGGTAGTTGGTGTACACTTCCTGATACCGTCGCAACGGCCTTTGCTGTTCTTCCCTCAGGTGCTCGATATATTCCGGATCAGTAAGTACGCGGGCATAATAGTTATCGGGGTACTTTGCCGTCAGCAGATTGCGGTACGCCATAGCATCCGTGGTCTTTCCGAGGCCGGAGAAAATGGAATACAGGTTATACAGGGCCTGGGGTTCATAGGAACTGCCGGGGAAGCGCCTGATGAGCTCCCGGAAGGATCCTGCCGCCAGAAGGGGTTCGTTGAGTTTTTCGAGGTACAGGGTTCCGGCATTGAACAAAGCTTCTTCGATACGCTTGCTGGAAATAGCCCTCAGGGAGTCGGTAAAGGGAATATCTTTCAGGTAAAATTCCCTTGATTTGTTGCTGAGGGCTTTTCCTGCCTCTTCCTGTGTGCCGTTGCGTCCCGCCTCTGCCAGGTTCGATTCGGCCATGCCGGTTGAAACCCCTTTGTTTAACCGCCTCCAGTTGTCTTCCAGTTTGCGGTTTCCCCATTTTCGCCTGAATTCCATTTCGCCCTGTGTACGTATATTGGTATTGTAGAAGTACCATTGTCCGGCCGCAGTAGGATCCTGAAGAACCTGCTGGCCGTAGCCGGTATTGATCTGGTCGGCCAGCATCTGCTCGGCCATTTTCTGCCGTTCCTCGGCTTCTTTCTGCACCACCGATTCGATGATTTTGTCGATGAATGCATTCAGATCCTCCTTGCTCATGTACGACAGGCGTTGCAGGCTGTCTTCGCGCTGAATTGTCTGGATGTTCCGGGCGAGCTGGATGAGGTTTTGTGCCCGGGCCATAATCTGGTCATAGTTTTTAAAGTTTCTGCGGTCAACAAACGAAGAGGCACTGTCGTAATAGGCAGCTGCAGAAATATAGTCGGGCCGGCTGAAGTAGAGGTCAGCTACAGCCAGGTAGGAAAGAGCCTTCTGGCGGTTGTTGGTGCCTGACACCCGGGCAGAACGGGCGTAAAAGGAAATTGCCTCGGCTGTATCTTTCTGCCGCAGGGCAAGGTTTCCAAGCGCATAATAAATCTGGTCGAGGTACTCTTTGTTCTTCTGGTCATTTGCCAGTTTCAGCAATTCCCTGCGGATGGCGCCGGCCGACCCGGTACCTTCCTTTACGTTCGAAGCCATGTAAATGCGGGCGTTGAAAGTTACCTCATAGGGAGGATTCATTTTCACAACACGGGCAAAGCACTGGTTGGCCTTTTCGGGGTTTCCCGTGAGTGTGTAAATCTGCCCCAGAATGAATGTCCAGCGATACCGGTCGGTTTTATTGCGGGCTTCTTTCAGGGCTTTCTCAAGCGGTTGTGCGGCCTGGACATATTGTTCACTGCGGAGATAATAATGTGCCAGTGTGGCCTGCAGGTCTCCGGCCAGGCGCTCCGGGAAGGCAGGTTCATTGGATAGGGCATCCATCAGCTTCTTTGCTTCGGCCATTTCTCCGGTTTCAATGTAAACATGGGCTAACCATACCAGCGCATCGAACCGGATTTCCTCCCCCTGGAACTGGTTGATCATGAAGCGGAAGGTTTCCTGGGCCAGCTTATAATTCCTCTGGTAGAAATGCGATTTCCCGATCAAAAGATAGGCTTTTTCCACCCAGGGATTGTATTCATTCTTGTTGTAAAAGGCTTTTTCCTTTTCGCTGAGAACTTCGCGTTTCATCACAGGTTTTGCCTTGATGGAATGCAGGGCGATAACCTTGGAAGCCTTCTTTGATGCCCGGTCAAAATCGCCGGCGGCCGATCTGGCAAGGCTTTCGTCGTCCCA